>CAYMCH010000001.1:0-52035 GCA_964389035.1 uncultured Candidatus Saccharibacteria bacterium
GGCTAGGGCCAAAATATATCATTAAAGACAAGAATAAAAGCGCTGTGGCTCCTTCCACAGCAGGATATTGCCATGATAGTTTCCTTTTGCACGATCGGCATCTGCCACGCAATAGCACAAAACTTAAGATAGGGACCAAGTCATACCATGCAATCTCTTTTTGGCAGTGCTTGCATTTAGATCTGGTATCAACTATGCTTTTTAAATCGTCTATGCGAAATATCACCACATTCAAAAAGCTGCCAATTGCTAATCCTGCCGCAATAGCTACAATTTCCCAATAAGCTAAACTCATAGTCTCTTTCTGATTAATTCTGATAGAACTCCCCAAGTTTTGGGGAGTCTATATCAGAGCCAATTAGTCGTTAACTAAACCATAATCGTAATTTACTGTATCTTCACCAACGTCCATTGCTGTTCTCATCACATCACCAGTAGCGCCATCTAATGGAATAGTGTGAGCAGAATTGTCAACGCTACCATGATCAGAGTCATTATTATTTTCAAGATCACAGATTATAGCGAACCCATCTCTGGCAGTATTTGCAGCGTAGTAATACGGATTAGTCGCTCTTGTATCTGCTGGCAATTTCTTAATATAAGCTGTTACTAAAGTCGCCTCAAATGCAGTTGGTGTTTCTGTCGCAGAGGGGGTCATGCTAATAAACGTATTAGCGGTCCCAGTTGGAAATAATTCATTGTTGTCAGACTGGTACATCGCTAAAGCGCTCTTAATTGACCTCAAGTCGCTTTTTCTGTTAGCGTCGCGAGCTTTTGTTCTTGCGCCGTTAACGGCTACCAATACCATGGAAGCCAAGATGCCGATGATGGCAATAACCACCAGCAGCTCTATAAGTGTAAAACCTCGTTTCTTCATATCTCCTCCAATTAATAAAATTATTTACAATTATTAGTTACAGTCGCACCGCTAGCAGTTGGTGCGCAGCTAATATTTAGGGAAGAATCATTCTCGTGCTCAAGCGGGGAAAACAGGGGATTAGTCGTCTCGCCAGAAACAGCTGTAGTGCTTGAATTGCCATCTAGCCTTGTAACACCACTTGTTGCAACTACAACATAATAAGAGTTGTAGCCAGATAGCTTGCCTGGCCAATTAGCTGATACTTGACCGCCATCTAAACAAGCATTACTAGATGGTGTTTCAATCGGATTCGCTGATGTTCCCATAGTAGCGACCTTATTGCTTTCATCTGCATCCCTACACAAAGCAACTGCTGACAAGACTCTATTTATACTTTCGAGGGCAGCTGATCTCTGAGCCTTTGGCTTAGCATTGGACAAAGAAACAAGTATTATAGTAGCTAATATTCCAATAATTGCTATTGCTACCAACAACTCTATTAATGTAAAACCTTTTTTCTTCATTCTTTCCTCCTATTTTTTACAGTCTTGATCGACCCCTCCAGTTAACGGCAAGACCTGATAATATTTGTAATAATTTCTATTTGTTACGCGTCAGCAAATAGAAATCAAATATTATTGTAATTGTGCAATTGAATAAATCGGAACCAACACCGCAAATATCAATACGGCAACTCCGCCTCCAATAATTAATAATATAATTGGCTCTATAAGACTGGAAATTGATTTAATACGAGTAGAAGTTTCTGATTCGTAAAACTCGGCTACTTTTGACAAAACTTGATCAAGTTTACCAGTTTGCTCACCTACCGCTACCATTTGACCGATAAATTTTGGGAAATATTCGTTTCTCTGCATCGGTGTAGAAAGTGGCACCCCTCTTTCTACTTCTATTACCATCCCGTTTATCTCCTCTTCTAGCAAAGTATTATTGATAGTACTAGACATAATTTTTAGGGCATCGAGTAAAGGCACACCCGATTTAATAAGCATCTCCATAATTCGTGCGAAACGAGACATATACACACCAAACAATAAACCTTTTATCCCAGGTATCGTTAATTGAAGCATACCTATAGTTCTAACTCCAACTTCTGACATAGTAAACACCTTAGCAACCACAACAATAAGAATAATAATTATCAATACCAACCACCATTTAGCTTGCATAAAATCAGATGATGCTAACATAGCTCTGGTCGCCCAAGGTAATTCGGCACCAGATTTATCAAATAAATTTTTTAGTTGCGGGATAACTTTTATCAGCATATACCCGCCAATAACAATAAGTGCAAAAAGAATAAATATCGGGTAATACATAGCGCCTTTTATCTTTGAGATAAAATCATTATCATTTTCTAACCTATCTGCTGTTTGAGACAACACTACATCTAAATTACCAGTTGTTTCACCTGATTTGACAATACTAATAAAAACTCTGTCGAATACTTCTGGGTGTTTGGCTAAAGCAGTCGAAAAACTTTGACCTTCTTCGATATCTTTGTAGATAGTGTAATATATGTCTTTTAGATTGTCGTTACGCGCATTGTTTGCAGCTACACTCACAGCTTTGCTTAAAGTAAGACCTGCATCTACCATAGTAGCTAGCTGACGCGCAAATACAGCTCTATCACGCGTATTTGCCTTGAATCTAAAAAAACTCGAAAAATCGAAAGTTTTTTCAGCAATAATATCCATGGCAATGAGCTTATTATCAAATAATATCTTTTCAGCTTCAAACTCATTGTTCGCTTGAACAGTGCCAGTAACTACATCGCCTTTCCCATTTTTTGCTTTATATAAAAATTTCATTTGTTATTAAATAGCTACATTGAGAAGCTATATTGTGGATCCTTTATACCTCAGGATGACAATTTGTATCATAATCCTTGATTCATAATTGTTATTCATTATTCAACATTTTGCGTTTATCATTTATCGTTTTGCGTTAACGGTTAGCTGACAAATATTATTTCTGTATTCTGTATTCTTTCCACTTGATGCACTCTCTACTTACTACTATCTACCCACTAATAAACCATCATCTTCAAACTCTTGGGATCAACTGACCATGTTAGAGCATCTTCTAGGGTAATTTCTCCTCTAGACACTAGCTCAGCCAATACTTTATCTAAACTTATCATACCTTCAGATGCAGCTGTTTGTATAATATTTGGGATTTGATGAATTTTATTTTCTCTTATCAAACTCTTTATTGCAGAATTTGCAATCATTATCTCGGCGGCAAGCACTCTACCACCATTTACCCTAGGAATTAATCTTTGCGACACTACTCCTAAAAGCACACTTGCTAATTGGCTTCTAACTTGCTGCTGCTGGTGCGGAGGAAATACGCTAACCATACGATCGGCAGTTTGAGCGGCTGAGTTTGTATGTAAGGTGGTAAATACCAAATGACCTGTTTCTGCCAATGTTAGAGCTGCATCAATAGTTTCTAAATCACGCATTTCACCAACCAACACTACATCTGGATCTTCGCGCAGACTCGAACGCAAAGCACGAGCAAAGGTGTTGGTATCTTGCCCTACCTCGCGTTGTGATACAATACTTTTTTTATGTTCAAACACATATTCAATAGGGTCTTCAATGGTAATAATATGCTCTCTGCGCTCTTCATTTATTTTATCAATCATCGCCGCCAAAGTAGTTGATTTACCACTACCAGTAGGACCAGTAATAATAACGAAACCTTGGCTATGTTCGGTAAATTTCTCTAATATTGGAGGCAAACCCAATTCCTTAAACGGCTTGATGGCACTTGAAATCAAACGAAAAGAAGCTGCGATATTTCCTTTTTGATAATAAAGATTGACACGAAACCTCATGTCCTTGAAACCAAAGGAAAAATCAACCTCTTTTTTTTGATCTAGAGCGCCCATCAGTGTGTCATCTGCCACATCGGAAATTAATTCTTTGGCTTTAGCAGAAGTTAAGGGAGCTACATCTGGAATGGAAAATAATTTGCCATCTACTCTTAATGTTACTGGGATTCCGACATTTATATGAATATCGGAAGCGTGTTTAGAAATTGCATAATCTAAATATGCACTCATCTCAGAACCAGCTTTTACTTCAGACATTTCCCCTCCGATTAAATTATCTTAATAAAATTATATATTTTACTATCGCTGCGGTCAATACAGGTTTTATCCTGAAGTCGCACGATACACCTCATCTATTGTAGTAATTCCTTCCATACATTTCAATAAACCATCTTGACGCATAGATATCATACCATCTTCTATGGCCGCACTACGAATATCGTTGGAACTTCTTTTGTCAATTGCTAATGCTTCAACTTTTTCTGTCATCCGCAATACTTCAAATATACCGACTCTACCTTTATAACCATTATTACACTCGCTACACCCCACTCCATGATAAAATTTGAAATCAGGCTTCAAGCGAGCCAAATCACGCTTGTTGTTCTTGGGCATGCTGTCCAATTCTCTTTTGATTGTCTCGATTAAGGATTGTGGCACTTTCATTTCTTCTTTGCATTTCGGACAAATTCTTCTGACTAACCTTTGGGCAATTATCTCATTGATCGATGATGTTATTAGAAAAGGTTCAATCCCCATATTTGTCAATCTCGGCAAAGCACCAGAAGCGTCGTTGGTATGCAAAGTAGATAGTACCAAATGTCCTGTTAATGCTGCATGTGTTGCCATAGCAGCTGTTTCTCCGTCACGGACCTCGCCCACCATCACAACATTTGGATCCTGTCTCAGCACACTTCGTAAACCTTCAGCAAAAGTAAAACCGATAGCAGGTTTGATCTGGCATTGATTAACACCCGGGATCTCGTATTCGACAGGATCTTCCAAAGTAACTATATTCACCGAAGGAGTGCTAATTCTATTTAATATTGCATAAAGAGTAGTTGACTTGCCACTCCCAGTGGGTCCTGTGGATAAAATAACTCCGTAAGGTTTAGCAATATTTTCAATTGTCAATTCAAAAGCTCTGCCAGTCATACCCAGATCTTCAAGCGACAATACTCCTTGATCTTTGTCTAAAACCCTCATTACGATTTTCTCGCCGTGAACTGTCGGCAAAGCTGAAACACGAACATCAACTTGATTGTGTTTAAAACTTACATCAAATCTACCATCTTGTGGGATTCTGGTTTCATCAATTTTCATCTTTCCTAAAATCTTGATCCTGCTTACAATTGAAGGGTGCATTTCTAGTGGTAATTTGGCTATATCTCGTAATACACCATCAACTCGATATCTTATTCTCAAATCCTTTGCTCCTGCCTCTACATGCACATCGGAGCTTCGTAAAAATAATGCGTAATTGATAATAGCAGCCACAACTTTAGGTATATACCTTTCTGATAATATCTTTCTTAGCTCTTCTTCATTTTGAATATTTCCATCAAGCAAGTTGCCAATTTCAGCCTCATCGCTCTGTGACACATTTATTTTTGCTTGTTGAGATTCATCTTTTGGAGATTCTTCTATCGTGATAGGGTCATGATCTTCTTGATTAATTAATATTTCTTGACTCTTATCCTGTTGCTTAATAGCATTATTGTTGTTTGATTGATCGGGTATCAATGAACCGATAGATTTTCCCTCATCGCCTGTTTCACTATGTATTGCATCAACAGTAATAGCAGGCACATCTTCTTTTTTACCTTTAAATCCAGAAAATATTCCTGATAATGAAATTGTTTCATCGTCTGTATTTGATTCTTCAGACTGGTTTTTTTTATCATTTGATGGTTTGTCATCATTTTCAATAGATTCTTCAATATGTTCATATTTCTTTTCAAGAGAATCATCTTGATAATGCTCGATGATATAATCGATATCTTCTCCAGAAGTAGCAAAAAGTTGAATTGATACGTTATTTTGTTTCTGAATATAATCAACAGATCTTCTCACCTCTGAGTCATCTGGTCTTTCTGCCGCCATAAAAAAATTTCTGTCATCTCTTTGATCAAATATTACTGCTCGATGTTTCTTTACAAAATCTATAGGCAGTTTTTGGATCAATGTTTTGGATATATTTTGGTTTCTTAAAAATACTACCGGAAATCTTGATAAATTAAGTTGATTTTCAACATTCTTACCATTATATTGTTTTATCACTTCATTGAAATCATCTGGTCCTGTAATAAATAATACCATGGTGTAAGGACTATTAGCCATCACATTTTCCATACCTTCTCTAAAAGATTGATTGAGCTCAGAAGGTCTCGATACAGCTAGTTGTAAGTTGTTACCATTCAAACCAAAAGCAATTATACCGTACTTTTGAGCTATTTTTTGTGGAATAATATTTAATATGCTCGGCTCAATTCTAGTATTAGTTAAAGAAATATAGGGGATTTTCAATAAAATGCTGTAAGCTTTGTTAATTGTTTCCCGAGTAACAACCCTATTGTCCAATAAAACTTTTTCAAGATCTCTATTTGTTCTAAATCTATTTTTTAAACTCTCAGAATCTTCATTAGATATTAATCCTTGAATTACAAAAACATCCAAGATCGATTGCATAGGAATACCTTGGATCATTAATCCACTCGAAAAAAAGCTGTTTTGAAAAACTTGTTTTGGCATTATTAATAATGTCCGTTATATTACTTTCTCAATAACCGATCTATTAAAGCTTTCTCCTTATTAATCACAAAAAATACGCAGCTTATTTTGCTGCGAACATTAAACATTATACGCAATTTACCTTTGATCTCATTTTGCCCCTCATAAATTTTATTTTATTTACTCAGGGTCATTAAATGGGTTCTCTCTCCCCATTTTATCCGTAGGAGTAGGTATTGGAATCCCTGAATTATTTTGATATTTTGATATTATTTTGATTGCTTGATTTTTTATGCCAGAAATATCAACAGGTGCATATGACGATACAAATGCTTTATTCGAAGTCTGTTTTGAATCACTCGAAGATCTCCATATAGAATAAAAAGAAGCGATTATTACAATCAAAAAAAATACTGATCCGATTAAACTTAAACTTGATTTTTTCATACTACCTCACAATATTTTACAAATCTCAAATCTTATTTATATATTTTAAAGCTAGATATTAGTTATCTCCAGAACTGCTTGGAGACATACTGTATGCCTCAATATTTAAAGAAAGTGCCATTTTACCTTCATCTGCTAGAGTATAGTTCAGTGACTTAATATTCATAAATTTTATAGATTTTTCCAGAGCTTCGATAAAACCATTCAGCTCACCAAATGTGCCTGTAACATTTAGAGCTATAGAAATAGTTTGTCCCGATATGTCTAAATCTGCAGATTGACCCTTAGATATCGAGATTGATGGAAGAATAATATTATTTTTCAAAGCGATAGCTTCTAGTTCTGTTATTAAATTCGGTTCATCTGTATTATCGGGTACAGCAACCATGATTGATTTTAAGGTGGAATCGATAAGTGATAAATCGTTTTTTGTGATATCAAGCGACTCTATTTTTGACGATACATTTGATATTTCTTGGTCTAGATCGCTTAATTTTTTAACATTAGCCGCATAAGAGGGACTTATCAGCCTCCAAGATATTATAACTGCTCCAATTGTAAGAATTATTGCTAATAAACTTAATGTAGAAGAATTATTTTTTTTCATAATTGCTGTCCCTTAATTTAATTTAAATCAGGAGGTTCGTCAGTAAGATCAATATTACTATCTAAAGAACTTGAATCATATGATTCTTCAAAAACATCAGTATTATCATCAGCAGTTAAATCTTTTTTAACATTTATTTTGGCAGTGACAGAAAAAGTAACCATTTTTTTGGCATCTTGATCTGAACTTTGACTTCGGCTTATCCCTCCTACGCTAACCTCGGATACTCGATTGTAACTCTTTAATGCGATCATAAAATCTGCTACATTGCGATACGTTGAGGTTGCTCCGTCTAACTGCAACACCCCGTCTGAAGAAATCAACAAATTTTGAATAGCTACATCCTTAGTCGTGTATTTGTAAAGCTCTGCTAATAAATCTTTTTTTGTAATTTGACTATTGCTTATCTGAGAAAATATATCAAAAGCCGTTTTGAATGTATTGGCTTTAGTTTCTATCTGACTATACGAAGGAGATTGCAACTGAGATATTAATTCATCGCGAGTTAACTGTTTTTCTTTTACGGAGTTTTCCACAGACTTGCTAAGCATTAATAACATAATTGTGGCTATAAGCGATATTCCAAAAGTCAACCACAAAACCACAGGAGCTTTTGAGCTCTTCTTGCTACCATCCATACTAAATTTACTTGTATCGTTATCGAGAAATTTTTCGTTCATTTCCCCTCCGTTATTGGACAATTCAATTATATAAATTCTATTTAAAATACACAATACCTATAATTATTTTATTTTATTGTGCAGAATTATTATTTATAGAAAAGCTTAAATATCTAAATCCCGGTGGCCATTTATCTTCAGTTTTATAATCATACCTTATATCTAGTTTACCAAAAGTATCAAAACCTTTGAAATCACCTGCCGCTATTGAGCCTAATATTTTTATGTTTTTGGCCATTACCTTAACAGAATCTCTAACATATACCGACGCCTCCAACTCATTATCTCCTTCTAATATTAAATCACCATTTACAATTAACCCTAAATTATTATATGGTTCCCCAATATTACCTTTTACAATTTTAACGCCTTGTCTAAGTGTTAGATTCCCATTAATTATTATTGTACCTTGTCCATAATAATTATGCACGGAAGTATAATTACCTCCTCCTAAATCTAAGCGCGTATCAATTTTCCACGATTTACCTTGTAACAATGACTCCGCTTGACTATTGGCAGTATTTGATAAATCATTACCTTGTAGATACCAATTTGGATACAGGTTAGTATTGTTTGCCGTAATAGGTTGAGCTTCTCCTTGCATTGTAGCAATCTTAGACTCATAATAATCCCCAAAATTTGATATTTGACTCAAAGGATTTGTAGAATAATTTTCTATCTCCCAGCTACTTCCTACGCCACTTGCAACGTCATTTGATTGATTCAAGTTATTCCCATAAAACGCAAAGTTTTTAAGATAACTGTCCGAATTATATACATCTCCTGAGATTATGTTCGGTATGATTTGCCTGCAAGACGATGGGGAGATCTTGATTGTATTGCCTGTATATAATCCTGAAGGCAAATATTCTACGAATGAATGAGGAGAACCAAGTATTGGGGTGGTTTCAGAACCATCTGCCCCACAATTTTTATTTGATTGCGTATCAATCCAACCAGGATCAACGTCGGCAAAATTTAATTTTACATTAAATTTAAATATCTCGTCATTTGGATCCAAGATGTAATCTCTATCAGCAGAATATGCAGTGGGATATATCACACAAGATATTTGCTCATTGCTTGATGAACAACTGTATGTATCATCTTTTTTTCCTTCAAGCTTTGGTTCAGATAATATTTTTACGCCAGGAGGGAATTTTTGCTGAATTTTTATTGCCATGCCTGAACTTATTCCTGAAATATTGTCAAGAATTGGTGATATAGTATTGGATAAATCCGATGTTGAACTCGTTTCGTAATAGGTTTTAATTTTAGGAGATAAAGAATTGGAACGAATATTATTCGTAATATCTTGAAATTTTTTCCTGATTATTCCCTTGTTTTTGTTGCTTATTGTTTTTCCAAAATAAGCTGTATGGATAAGATTAACTCCATTGTCTTTGATGTTCTTTGCGATTGTATTATCTAACAAAGGAATTGTATAATTTTCGCATGTTGTCTCCCCTATTCTGGAAATACAAGGTGAATAAAGCTCGTTAAACGGAGATATAAATAAGATGTATTGTTGAGCAACATTTCTCTTTTCTCTACCGATAATTCGCATAGCCTCTTCCAAACCTGAGCCAAATGATGTTCCCGAGGCAAGATCTTTAGATGAATAGTGCATCACTTCATAAGCCATGGTGTGTGGCAACGGGTCACCGTTTTCGTCAAGACCTGCAATAATATCAGAAGAATCAATAAAATTATACGCTCCAGAACCACTGCCTCTAGTAAAGGTTTGCACTTGATTTTCAATATTTTCTCCTGATCCCTCGCTCCATATTCCAGTAATGGCTACTCTCATACTCCTCGGGTATTGCCTATTGATGTCGGCAATCTGCATTAATAAATTTTTTAATGCAGTTCTTAGATTTAATTCTCTATCGTCAGAATTTAAAGCATACAAATCAGATACAATAATTAAATCTATGGGCTTACGACGAAAACTAGCTATATCATCCATACCTTGTACGTTTATCTCTAAATTCATATCCTCATTCGCAAATATTTTGCTATCGTTACTAGGCTCATTTAGTTGCGGGTAAAGAGCAGATCTATTTTCTGATAGCAAAGATTGAGTTAGGGTTTTATTGTCAGTGTTTATCGCTTGAGGAATTGACCCCAAATCTAAGAAACTAGAACCGTTTGATCCACTATAGTAAGTTGAAGCAGAAAAACGACTATTTGAATCAATAAATTCTCGAAGTTTATCCTCATGAGATGCCGTACCTTTAAAATTAAAATTGGTCGTTACGATTTTTACATACCCACCTGATCCTTCAGAAGAAATAGTAGATGTAGCTTGATAACCTCCTTTAGCAATAAAAATGTATTGCCCAACAACTTGTGTGTAATTTACATTTACATTGTTTGCCGAAATGAATACTGACCCACCTGAACCTCCAGCATAATAATTTTGTGAATTAGATTTTATTGCATTACCATCTCCCCCTGTGACTTTAATAGTAGATAATGCATTATTAAAGTTGACATTACTCGCTCTAATTTGGATTTTGCCACCTCCGGAACCACCAATAGTCGGTTCATCTCCTAGATAATGCGACGAACCACCTCCTGAGCCAAGTGTATTTGAATAAGCACTACTACCATAGTAATTAGCATTTTTATAAATTCTAGTATCGTTATAATATTGCCCCCCGCCACCTGATCCAGCATGAGCTGCGGATTGAGGAACTTTATCTGAAGATAAACCGCCAGCAGATCCTAAATCGCTGTTGTATCCACCTGCACGATTATTAGTAAAAGGATTTCCATCATCGCCTCTTCGCAATTCCCCATCATAACCAGCATATCCCTTACCACTTAAATCAATATTTCCACCATTAAAAATAATATCATTAGTTACAACTAAATCCACTCCAGCATCAATATATCTTTCTGGATTTCCTGCTGTAATATTTGGATTAATTGTTTTGGCTGATCTTGTGTAATTATGATAAACCTCAGTTGAATATACGGTAGAAGTACCTTTAGAGAAGGGAGAAGATGCATATGTTTCTGAGTATGTGCTGATATTTGTATTATCGTCAAAACACAAATCAAATATTCCATCAGTAACTTTACCATACCCACCATTAAAAAAGGTATCGATATCAATTTCAGGGTTTGTATATGTAATATAAGCATTTGATAAATCACCCGATATCCAGCCCAATGTATGAGAAGCTGATGTTTCTAAATATGAATCTCTCAGATAATAATTGAATTCGGCTTTTTTTAATTCAGATGTATCTAATTCTTCTTCGTCATTAAAACCGGTTAATAAATTTAGGTCTATTCCACTTTCATTTCCGATAATAGTGTTCGTGTCATCACGCAAAACCACTCTCATGATTTCGTTCTTCTCATTACGATCATCATTCTTAAACCTTATACGAATAGGATAATATCTGTCGACTCCTGAATCATTATCCATTAACGCTCCAGGATTATCTGAATAACGGTTTTGATCGAAATTAGTAGCATCTGTCTGCCATATTTTGTCAATTACTGTCCAGTTGTTAACACTGCTTATCGAATTACCGTCAAAAAACGTTGGGGAATATTCCACGCTACAACCATTGCCCAACCTGCTGGTATAATAAGTTTGTGGACAAGTTACTTTTCTTTTTTCAGTAGGACCAACTTTTAAATAAGTAATAAACTCAATAGCCCACTCTTGATCAGAGTATTGGTAAGCGTTAATCTTCCCTTCTCGATTTGATTGAGGTTGTGAAATAATACCACCATTCAAAGTCAAGCTTTTGTAATGCTGTGAACCTTCAAGCAACAAGTTTGCTCCAGTTTGCACTATCACATCTGTTTCGCTGCCTAATTCCAATTGACTAGAATTATACATAAATGGAGTACTTAGATATGAAACATAAGAATATGATTCTAAAGTGTCAGGGGTGTCTGCTATTACACTACCATCTTTTTTATACACTTTTCCTTCACTATCTACAGTATAATATCCGCTACCGAATGTTACGATTTTTCCGTCACCAGTAACATTGATACCTGCAATAGCTTTTTCGCTTGATGGGCGCAAAGACAACCACAAAACTAAAGCCAAAGAAAAAGCCAATACAGCTACAATGGACCTTTTAATAATAATTCTATAATATAAGGTGTACTTTCGATTTTTTAACACCAACACCCTCCGCCTATATACAGAATAACAATCAGTATATTTAAATTATACTTAATTGCAAAAAATTATTCAATAAATTATTATCGACAATCATAAGTTATTCAACTGATTTCAATGATTCAATCATATTTATTTTCTTTAGCTTGAAATATGTAGCTGTTTGAATAATTACTGCCAAAACAATAGTTATTAATGAAGTATAGACATAGCTAAGTTCACGAATAACTTTTATAAAAACTGTATTATCCGTCTCAACCATTCTAATCACTATTTGATGTAGCAATATTCCCGCTATTAGACCTGCAATAATTCCAAATAGTGTAAGTATAAAAGACTCTCGATAGATATATTCGTTCACCTCATTATCGTAAAAACCTAAAACTTTTAAAGTAGCAATTTCTCTCTTTCGCTCGCTTATGTTTATTGTAGTAAGGTTATACAAAACGATCAAGACTAGCAAAGATGAGATTATAATAATTAGATAGATAATACTATTCAAACCAGAAACAAGATCATTGAAAGTATTTAAATTATCAGATGAAAAATTGACATATGCTATTTTACCACTATCAATCAAACTTTTTGCTAACTCTGAATTATTATTTGCCTCATTATCAGAAACAATCATATTATATAATATTGGCTTCACAAAAGTCTCCGTGTAAAGAGCTTTGTTCATATAAATATAATGAAAAGTATAATTTTCTACAATGTCTGTAACTTTAAAAATATAGGGCATATTGTTGATATCTCTGATCTTTATACTTTGCCCAATTTTTATTTTCAATAAACTGGCTATTTTTTGAGTAATTACTACTCCATTATTTGGTAAAATGGCGATTTCACCGCTTTCTTTACTATTTAGAGCAAAATATTTACTAAATTGAGTCTCATTTTCAGGAACTACCATATAAGTTTCTATTTCTTCTCCATTTAACTCAAAAGTAAATGAGGTTTGATAAATCAAAGTCGGGTCAACAATTTTTTCTTTTGATAAGATAGTCGCAAAATCATTGTCTAGAATACTAATATCTTTATTTAGCACTATCAAATCATCATATTTAAATATCTCGCTATACTGAATTTTGGCAATACGATCAACACTATCCCTTATACCAAAGCCTGTTAATAATAATGCTGTACAGCCAGCGATTCCAATTATCGTCATTAGAACACGCTTTTTATATCTAAACATGTTTCTAATAGTAACCTTCCATGTGAAAGATAATCGACTCCAGATATAACTAACATTTTCTAAATATATTTTTTTACCTTTTTTGGGAGAAACCGGACGCATCAGATAAGCAGGCTTGTTTTTTAGCTCATTCATACATGTAATAATCGTAACTGAACACATTAGTATAACTGATACTACTAAAATATTTATCAGCATCAATATATCGTATCCTACAATGAATATCGGCAAATTATAATTTGAAGTATATACTGAATATATTATTCTTGGTATAGATTCACTCCCCACATAAAACCCTGAAGCCACTCCCAAAAACGTAGCAACAAGTACATATATAATATAAATAAGAATAATACGAGCATTACTGAACCCAAGTGATGCCAGAGTCCCGAGCTCTCCCCGCTCCTCCTCGATCATCCTTGCCATAGTATTGAGACTCATTAATGCTACAATTAGTAAAAAAAACAAAGGAAAGATAGAAGCAATCATAGACACTTTTGTAGTATCATCTTTCAGATCAAGATAGCCAGCATTATCATTTCTATCAAGCAACAGCCACTCTGGTTTCTTGATCTTTTTAATATCCTCTTTGGCCTTAGCAATTTTTGCTTCCCCATCACTAATTATTTTGTTAAATTCATCCAAATTTTTTTGATATTCCTCATAACTACTACTTAGTGTCTTTTCGTTTTGAGTAATTTCTTCCCTACCTTTTACAATACTTTCTCTAGCTTTAGCAATTTCGGTATCGAATGTTTCGATACCGTTATTTAAAGCTGTTTCTTTCTCTTTTAAAGTAATTATCGATGATTGCAACTTTAACATCTCTTGATAGGAATTAGTATAATTTGCTATTTGGTCTGATAAATCGATATATTCAGGCGAACCCGGAATTAAGGAATTTAAATTATTATTCATGATGTCCAAATTATTTTTCAGCTCAGTAGTTTTCGCATCAACTTCATTTATACCGATTGTATTTTTTGCTAAATTAACATTGATTAACTCCCATGCACTGGCTATTTCCTTTTTAGCACTATCAAATTCCATCTTTTTGTCTACCACACTTTTCTCTAACTCGACGAATTTTTTTTCAACATTATTTTTAGCATCTTTTAATTTTGATTTATGATAATCCAAATCTTTTTTAGCTTTATCTAGTTTATCTTTACCATCTTTTTTGATTGTTGATAAATCGTTTTCTGATTTAAACAATTCGCTCGTTGCTTTTTCTAGCACTTCCTCGTATCTTTTACTCTCTTGTATCGGTTTAATCTGTAACAACTCCTTTTCTAAAAACTGATAATTTTCATTATAATCTTGGGAATATGTTTTGCTTTCTTTGGTGTCTTTTGCTGTAATGTAAATTTCTGTGAAATAGTCAATGGTAAAATTATCTTTTGGAATAAATATAAACGAAGATAATTTTCCGTCTCCAGCGCTAGAGATTCCGTAATCCTTGAGTGTATACAACACTGATTTTATTGTCCCCACTACCTTGTATGTTGAATTTTTCAGCTTATCATTAACATTGCTGCTTATCTCTACTTCGTCGCCGACATTATAATAATTATTATCCCCCAGACATTCTCTGTTGTTCTCCGGCATACGTCCTTCTACTAAAGCAATTTCATTAATTTGCTGTTCGATAGCATGCACTCTCACAGCCTCACCTTTTGAGACAACATCTAATGAAAAACTTGGGACAACTAACTGAGAGTGAGAAAGAGCCTCAAGCGAATTTACATCCTCATTGGTCAACCCCAAAGTACTTACAATTTTAAAATCCATTAAATTATTTTGGTCGTAATATTTATCTACAGAATCCACAATATCAGGCGAGCTAGAACGAATTCCAACAAAAAAACCAGTACCCAAAAAAACGATCATCACCAAAGAGAAAAATCTACCTAGAGATTTTTTTACTTTGATATAAGCATTTTTGAACAATAGACGCATTACCAAGCAATCTCATTAATATTTTTAGGATGCTTATGGACAATAACTTCCTCTACTTTACCGTTTCTCATTTTAATAACTTTATCAGCTATTTCGGCAATAACCGAGTTATGAGTAATTATTACAGTAGTCATTTTCATATCACGACAATTTTTATGCAACAGTTCTATTATTTTTTTGCCAGTGTTACTGTCTAGAGCACCTGTTGGTTCGTCACACAGCAATAATTTGGGATTCTTAGCAATTGCTCTAGCTATAGCCACTCTTTGCTGTTCACCACCCGATAGCTGTGAAGGAAAATTCATCATCCTCTGTTCTAGACCTACTTGCGAGATAATTTTCTTAGGCTCTAGCGCATTTTGGCATATTTGACAAGCTAGCTCTACATTTTCTATAGCAGTCAAATTTTGTATTAAATTGTAAAATTGGAATACAAAACCAATATCTTCACGACGATATTTGGTTAAAAATTTTGAATTAAATTTATCAATTCTTGAGCCATCTACAATTATCTTT
Source organism: uncultured Candidatus Saccharibacteria bacterium (assembly GCA_964389035.1). Classification (GTDB taxonomy): domain Bacteria; phylum Patescibacteriota; class UBA1384; order XYA2-FULL-43-10; family XYA2-FULL-43-10; genus CAYMCH01. The sequence goes on from CAYMCH010000001.1 coordinate 16,016, forward strand.
CCACTATCACAATCATCCATACCACCCAAGATATTCAAAACTGTTGTTTTACCAGCTCCTGACGGACCCAAAATCACAGCTAACTCTCCTTTTTCTATACCAAAAGAGCATTTATCCAAGGCAATAATTTTAGTGTCACCCAATGAATATTCTTTTCTGATATCTTTTAGTTCTATAAATGCCATTATTTCTCCTCAAATATAAATATATACTGAAAAAAATGATAATTTTTAATCATATTATAGCAAATTAAGATTATTGTTTTTAGTAATATTATCAAAATTATTGAATTTAAATATTTTTACTGTGTATTATTACACTTACAATATAAAAAGCCTGACAAAAATCAGGTTTTTCTTGGCAGGGGTATGAGGAGTCGAACCTCAGTCTGCGGTTTTGGAGACCGCCATAATAGCCGTTATACGATACCCCTATAAGCAAAAAGTTGAAAAGCAAAAAATTTACAAAAATAGCAATATATAAATTTTAAAAAACTTTCCATCTTTTAACTGTATATTTATTTAGTTTCTTTGTGCAATGTGCTCTTTTTACATCTTGGACAATATTTTTTGAACTCTAATCTTTTAATCACGTCTTGACCTTTCAGTCTTTTTTCCGTGTGATGATTACGCTCCTTGCAAACACTGCATTCCAAGGTCACAATTTCTCTAGCATCTTTAGCCATAATTATCCTATTGATTTCTAAATATATATTAATGGAGCCGTTGGGCGGACTTGAACCGCCGACTTACTCCTTACCATGGAGTTACTCTACCAACTGAGTTACAACGGCAGATTAACCTAAAAAATTATTGGTGCTGAGGGCAGGATTCGAACCTGCGAAGGCATAAAGCCGATAGATTTACAGTCTATTGCGTTTGACCGCTTCGCTACCTCAGCTTAATAAATCGTTGGGTAAACATACATAATAGCATGATTCAGACCTAATAACATATTTATCCCGCACCAGCGTATGGAGCCGAAGGAGGGACTCGAACCCACAACCTACTGTTTACAAAACAGTTGCTCTACCATTGAGCTACTTCGGCTTGGTGAGGGACTGGCGCAAAACAGTTGCTCTACCATTGAGCCAAGGTGGCATTCAACATGCCAAAATCAAAACCGTCCCTTTTGGCAATAATACTATATCTTAATTTAGCAAAAATGGCAATCATATGGGTTAGTGTTATTTTGAACGAAAAACATGTGAATGAGACATCTGTTTTTCTTCTGCTATTGCAGCCAGCCTTCGATATTCTTTATTGTCTAGATCTAGGCAAGATGCACGCTTAAAAGCTTTCGCGGATTTTGCAAATTGCCTAACTTCCAAATACGCTTGGCCCAAAAGACCGTACCAACTAGCTTCATTACGATTAATCATTACTGCTTTTAATAAATTATCTATTGCCTCACTATATTTTTCTTTTATCAAATAATATTCCCCCATTACAGCATATGACATTGGATTTTCTGGATTACATTTTACAGCTGTATCGGCGGCTATTTTTGCATTTTCGTGTTCACCTCTTTTCAGAGCTATACTGGCAATAAACGCGTATGCTTGGTCACAATGCTTATCGGCTGTAAGAGCTTGAATGGCCTTTTCTTCAGCAGTATTTAGATCACCAGATTTTATACTCTCGCTTGATTCAAATAACAATTTAGCAATTTCAGGGTCTTCGGCATCGTATTTTTGTTTCGCCGTCTCTAACTCCACAGGAGTAACAATATCTTCTTGATCAGCAACGATCGCACCTCTGATTTCATCTTCTTCAACATGGCGTTTTCGTGCGAAAACTCGCGAAAATGAAGCCATATTTATCCTGCTATCTTTTTTATTTACCAAAACTGGCTTTTTGCTACCGGGATATTTTCTAATCAACAAAAAAGCGATCGCCCCTACGCATATTATAATTGCAGCCTCTAACAACGTACCTCCACAATATTATTATTCTCCAATTTTACAGAATAACTATTTTTTAATACATTGTGCGATATAACTTTTCCCTTACCTTCTTTTGTCTCTACCTCAACACCAATCTCTGGATAATTTTTTTTGGCTTCCCTGTATGATTCTAACTCATATTTTAAACAACACATTAGTTTACCACAAACTCCCGTAACTCTATTGGACCCCATCTGTGCTAAATTTTGGTCAACGGCCATATCTAAAGTAACGCTTTCAAGATTACCTTTGATAAATCTTTTACAACACAGACTTTGACCACATCTACCTATTCCTCCTAGATATCTTGCTTCATCTCTAGCTCCAACCTGTTGCAATCTAATAATTTTTTTAAAAGTATGTGCCAAATCAGATACTAACATTCTAAAATCGACTCTCGATGGCGCAGTAAAATAAAAAGTGATTTTTTTTTCATCGAAAGACAAACCAGCATCTAGCAACTGCATCGGTAACTTGTATTTATCTATTTTGTTTTGACATTCTAGCATATATACTTTTACTTCTTTATCTAAACGTTCAATTTGTTCTTTGTCTTTTTCGTTAATTTTTCTGATATACAAATATTCCATTATGTCATCATCGCTTTTGTTACTGCTGTGCTCTTTATCTTCGCATACCACCTGATCTGAAACCACATATGCGATTTCCATACCAGTCTTAGACTCAACTAAGATTTCTTCACCATTTATTAATTTATGGTTGTCTGTTTCAATCTGAGAATATTTACCATCGGCTTTTAAACGTATTGCTGTTTTAGACATAATTTGCATACCTTAATATTAACGATTCAAGAGCCAATTTTGCATTCACATTTCTTTTTAAGTCTCTTTTTGTCTCGACTATTTCTTTGATAAATTTTGCCTCTTTTAGATTTCGATCGATTAATAATTTATTTCTTAATTGAATCTCAAAACTCATTAAAAATTCTAAAGATTTCCCTTCATCAACAATTTTTCCTATAACTCTACTTTGATTATAAAAAGGTGTATCTAGCAACCCCATGACATCTATCTTTGCAATTTTGTCTTCTTTAGACAATAAATTAATTTTACGACATCTTGATGTAATTGTTGGTAATAAATTATCACTCTCACTATGTAATATTATTATAGCATATTTTGGAGGCTCTTCTAAAGTTTTAAGTAAAGAATTTGCCGCTTCTTTATTCATTTTTGAAGCATTTTCAACGATCAATGCTTTATATTCCCCAATAGGAGTAAGATTTATGAATCGCTGAGAATGTATAATCTGTTTTATACTGATAATATCATTTTTTCCTTCTGATTCTTCCGAGCGTATAATAATTTTATCAAAATCTGTAATTGTTAAATCTTTTAAAATATTGTTAGTATATTCTAAAACCTCCTCTATTCCTCCTATAAGCAATAATGATATAGGAGGTATAATGCTTTCTTTTATCTTGTACGTTTGATATTTAATCATAGTAAGAATAATTTAGCAAAATGAGCCTATTTTTACAATGGCATTATTATATGATAATGTGCTAGAATATATTATAATTTAACATTACTTAACAAAGAAAGTTATATGGGGAAATCAAAAGTAAAAGAATCTGATTTAGAAGATAAGTTACTCATGTGCAAAGATTGCGGAGAAAAGTTTGTCTGGACAACTGGAGAACAAAAATTTTTTCTTGATAAAGGATTACAAAATATTCCAAAAAGATGCAAGGTCTGCACAGCATTGTATAAAAATAAACTAAGAGAGAAACACCCTGTTTTTTGGATCAAATGTAAATCTTGCAAGAAAAAAGCCGAAGTCCCGTTCGAGCCAAAAACTGAAGATATTCTATGCGAGAGCTGTTTTAACAAAAAGATTAGCGAGAGAGATCAGGCTATAAAGAAATTAGGTGAGTCTGTCCCCGAATAACTTATTCTGCGATTTCTCTACGAGAAATTGTTTTGATAGTTTTTAAGCATTTTGTACACATAACAAGACCATTAACTTTTTGTAAGTTAGGTTTAAATTTTCTCTTAGTGTGTACTTGAGAATGGGAAACATTGCTCCCAGAAACAGCTTTTTTGCCACACAATGTACATCTAGCCATAATATTCTCCCAATATGTCAACAATTTGATATAATTTACAAATAACACTTTAACATATTTATTCATATTATTCAATCTTTATCATTATGATGATTTCCAATTTAATTCAAAATCCTATTTTATTGATAATTTTTTTATTGGGTTTATTGCTAGCCATTACTATTCATGAATACGCCCACGCATATGCAGCCTACAAGTGCGGAGATCCAACCGCAAAACTAATGGGGAGACTTTCTTTGAATCCTCTGGTTCATCTGGACCCGCTAGGAACTATCTTTCTTTTCCTAGTAGGTTTTGGTTGGGGAAAACCAGTTCCGACCAATCCCAACAATTACTCTAAAAGAAGTGATGAAATCTGTGTCGCAATGGCAGGCATTGTTGCCAATATGATTGTGGCAATTGTATTGGCTATTCCGATCAGAATTGCAAGTATTCAAGGCATTACCATAGATTCAAATTTCTGGCTTAGCATGCTTTCAATCATAGTAGATATGAATATTATATTAGCTGCATTTAATATATTACCTATTTATCCACTAGATGGATCACATATTGTTGAATATTTTATGGATCAAGAAACTCAACATTTATTTCAAGCATACAGTCCTTATGTGTTATTTGCCATTTTAATTCTTGATCGAGTTACTAATACTTCCATTCTTTATTCCATTATGGAGCCTATTATTAGAATCTTCTCCCTTGTCGCTAAGGGTACATTTTCTTTGTTTATATAAATTTTATAATTAATATGATAATATTATTATGTTCTGTCAGATCCTATAAATTGGCTAATACTTTTTTATTGGGACTTGTGCACATTTTTTATAGTAATATAATTATTGGGAACACAAGTAGGCTTAGGTCTAATCCAACATTTTTGTTACCCGAGGGTAGCAAGTGCGGACGCCCACTTGGTTTTTTCTAACCAATTTTATAGTACATCTGGCAGAACATTAGATCTGATCGATAACATTCCATTGCTACTCAATGGTAACTCAGTGTTTTTCCGATGATAAAAATGTGAGGCGGTAAACAGTAAAAAAATAAATGATAAAGATAAAACGCGGTAGAATACAGGATTCTGCTATTAGTTTCTATTATTGTAATGTTGGTTATTGAATATTGATCATTGGATATTTAATTGATATTTTATATCTTGCTAACCGCTAACGCTGTGACGGGATACGGGATCAAATCCGGAATGACAAAGTGATTTGATATTTGTAATTTCATTAAGAATTATAAATTTGGATTTTGAAATTTATTCCGCCTACCTACCTGCAAGCCTGTAGTTTCTTCCTATTTCTGCACCCATTCCGTGTTTTTCTGTATTGTTACTTTCTAACTTTATAAACTTTCTATCTTCCCCTTTACCGTTTTATTTATCACCTAACACCTGAAACCTAAAACCTGTATTCTAAATACTTAATTCATAATTCTTTATTTACTTCCTGCCATACATTTACCATCATACATTTTGCTTTTTGCTTTTTTCCTATTACATTTATCTTAATAACTTTTTGTCGGGGTGTAGCACAGTTGGCTAGTGCGCATGGCTGGGGGTCATGAGGCCGCCGGTTCAAGTCCGGCCACCCCGACCATTGAAAACTTTGTCGAATTTACTCAACGAAGCGCGAACTTTTTTCGAACAGAATTCAAAGTAATTTTATACTTGCAAATTTCACTCTGAATTTCCAGAGCAATATTCCAATGTTCCTCCTCGCTTCGCTCGGCGTGTTTTTGTGCGGTCGCTGGAGGGGTGTGGGGAGGAAACGACCGCACGAGTTTTGAAAAACGGGTATAGAATTCGGTAAATCGCGTGGTGGAGGAGCCGATCCCGAACACTCGCCTTATGGATATCTCGAACTTTTGGGTCACTAATTTTGAACGATTGATATCTGCCGTGCCGGTATGATTTATCGGCAAGTTCGGCATGTAGCACAAGAATATTGTCCATAAAATTAAGTGAAAATTTAGCTACATCTTTTCGCTTCCTCTTGCCTTTTAAGAATTCGCGCCATGAAATAAGTAAATTATCAACCGATATGATATTATTGAAAATATGATGCAGCCCAAACCTCTCTCTCTCTCTCTCTCTCTCTCTCTCGAGTTGCCCCTCGATCCTTTGCCGAATAAAAGAGGGATATTTGATTTGGATTAATTTTGTTCCTCATATCGCTAGAAGTTCTCGATATACCATTGGTCAGCGAATTGAAAATAAGTTTTTAGATTTACTGGAATTATCATACATAACCTATTTTAACGATAAAGATAAAAAGAAAGAAAAAATCTCTGAGTGTGTCTTGACCTTGGAGACACTCAAATTCATTGTTTCCATTGCATGGGAAGGCAAGATCATACCTAATAACAAGTATGAAGAATTGGCGAGAAAACTCGATGAAGCAGGTAAAATGTACGGTGGCTGGAAGAAAAATTTTGATAATCCGCAAAAAAAACCGCTCATTGTAGCACGGAAAAGAAATACTTTCGAAGACGGAACATAAACTCATTGTCAGCATTCCACTTGTTGTCAGGCTTAGCCCATTTGTTGTTGAGCCACAAGCCATCGTCGTTGTGTTCCATGTTGAAGACGTTAGGGTTGCCGTTCCGGTCTGTAATTGTGTGATCCTCCACCTATACCACTGCCCTCGCAATCTATCGGTAAAAGGCGCCGAGCTGTATTTTATTTGGGATCGAAAATCCCCGAGCATTTCACACCAAGTTTGTCTTTTTATGTAGACAAAATACGAACCCTCTTTTGGAAGTCGTGACCGTCAGTATTCTCAATTCATGTTCACCGGAGAGGTTTCGCCAAGCCGTAGCCGGGCAATTCAATCTCTCTGTATTTAGTATATCAAAAATTTGTATCGTGCGGCTTCGCCGCATAAGTATCAAAGTATCTAAAACTTAAAGCTTTAAAAGTAAACAAAAAGAGATCAAAAATCTAAGTTGCCTGAGAAACTTGGCGAAGACGGAACATAAACTCGCTGCCAGCATTCCACTTGCGGTCAGGCTCAGCCCACCCTTCTTTGAGCCACAAGCAATCGCCGTAGTGTTCCAGGTCGAAGACGTAATGGACGCCGCGCCGGTCTGCAATTTGCTTCATAGCAATTGTATAACAATCATCCAGAGGTTGTTCTTGATCTTTTGATCTTTGATACGGTCCAACTACAGCCGGACAGAGTTCAAGCCCAAATTCTTCTGCTTTGGCATAAATTTGATCTGTCGTAGCACCGTCCAGAAAACCCAAATCTTGAACTTTTAGCCGTATGGTATTAATTTGTTCAGGATTTGGTTGAGTTGTATATTCAACCCTGTCCAGCATATCTTGAGCATAGTCGTAAATTTTTATTCCTTTTGCCTTTAATTCAGCAACCAGTTCATCCTTAGTTTTGCTACCGATCTCAAGTTCGCTCTTTCGGATTCTGCCTTCGGGGAAAGAAGTGTAAATATTTTCGAGATTTGGCATCTGAAATATGCCGGCAAAAAGCGGGCCGATGTAATTTTTTGTCTGTTTATGGATCTGATCTTGATTCCATGCAATTTCATTTGGCTGGCAATCCAGGACGATTGGAGCGTCTGCTTTCGGGTCCCTTTGGGAGCGAACTTCAGCAACTCGCGAATCTCTGTCGTAGTCAAAACCCTCAATCTGCGAGTTTATTTCATATAGAAAAATAAGTTCGTCTTTAGAAAGATCATCTCCTGCCTGATGTTTCTTGTAGACCAAAGTCATTTGTTTCATATCGGCAGCTTTCTTGTCGTATTTTTCGCCGCCCGGAAAAGCGTGATATTCCTGCTGGGCAATGTCAACTAACTCCGGCTCAAGCTCCTGTCTTTGATTTACGCCGCGAATTTCACCTACTTGGTCGCCTTCCATTCTGATTGCAACTCTCGGCTCAGTGTACTGGCCGTCAGCATTTTTTGTGTAATAGACATAGAAGTCGCCACCCTGCAGATGGCCTTCGGCGCTTCCCTCGGCCGTGCACCAGCCGGTACCCTTTCCCTTAAGATCGCCCTCTAGCTTTCGCCAGTCGCCGCCCTGATCGTACTTTCGCCACTCCCCCTCAATACTCTCGCGATTCAGTTTGCCAGCGGTTTCGACTTGGGCAAAGGCGTACAAACCAGCGAAATCTTTTGATTTTAATAATCTATCTAGATGCTCTTGCTTTTCGCTTGCTTGCGGATCATTTTGATCAATCGTTTGTTCCTGATCTTCGCCGGATAGTCGTTTGTATACCCAGCCGAGAGCTTCAGAATTAAGCTCAGGAAAGGGCGCAATTGTTTTTGGTGTTCGCTTGGAGTAGGTTAGTTTTTCCTTATCCAGCGTTCCCATTTTCCGCAAGTTACGAACAACAAAATATCGAAACCACATCGGCTGTTTGGCATCATTTTCGCCAAGGTAGTCGAGCCATGATTGCAGTGTCTTTCTTTGTTGTTCGGCTTTTTCTTCGATTAAATTTTTGTATTTGTCGATAACTTCTTCATTAAATTCCAGACGTTCAATATCACCACCTCGTCCTTGTTCGATCGCAAGCTTTTTTTTCTGATTCGTAAAGTCCTTGAGCCAGAGCTGTCAAAGTTTCTTCGTCTTTAGAGTCAATCGTAAATTCATCCAGAATTTTATGACTTAAACGCTCAAGACCTCGTTCATCTGAGGATATTTTTTCGAGGCGACCCATGTATGCCCCAACACGCTCTTCGCGAGTTCTGATTTTTTCGCCCCCACTTCTGGCTTTAATCGAGGCCCTTTCTACTTCATGAGAGCCTGAAAGATCGACATATTTTTCTGCCAAGAATTCTGGTCCTGGACCGCTTCCTACTGGCATACTTGCTCCTTTTTTTAGCTTAAACTTCTGATTTCATTATTGATCAATTATTCAAATTTTTCAACCTTTTTCTTCTCATATTAGAAATTCGCCAAGCAATCACAGCGAGCGAAGGCGGAAGTATTTAGCATATACTCTAGAAATTTAAGGAGAAATACGCTATTATGTATTTGTTATTTGCTTTCGGAGTTTTGTTCGAAATAAGTTCGAACTTCGTTCAGCAAATTCGACCATCAAAATATTAATGCCTTGAATCACATATTTTTAATGTTCGTGGCGATTGTTATATGATCAAAAAATATTAAACAATTTTAATAATTTGATTAAAGGAGGAAACATGTCCGATGAACAGCAGCAGCAAGCTGCACCAAGTCCGGCACCGTCTTCTACGACGCCGACACAAAACACGGCAAAAAAAAGTGGCAATAAAACTTGTCTAATTGTTGCGATTGTCATTCTGGCACTTATACTTTTAGGCGCTGGCGGGCTATATATCGGTTATCGTTACCTAAAAAGTAAAATCGACATCTCGACCAGCGAAAATTCATCTTCGTTCAAAGTCGGAGACACTGAAGTCAACACATCAAATAATAGCGATAGTTATGTCTACAATGACATTAAAAGTCAAACACCCAATAATGCTCTATTAAAGACAACTGACTCCGAAATCGTCGCAATTCTACAAAAGCTCTACGGCGGATCCAAGCTAAAAACATGGGCATCCATTGATACAAAGTCTGGATCTCTTAATTATATAACAAAAAATACTATTACATCTGAATCTTTTGTCTTGTTAGAGAATGAGATTAAAAACATAGGATATTCCGAAACTCAAAATTACAGCTCGCAAGATAGTGTAGTGATAACCGGCAAAAAAAATAATGTTTCGGTTTCAATAACATCGGATATTTCCATACACAACAACGAAATTATAGTTAATGTAATCGAATACACTCAATAATCCCAAAATAAATAATCTGCCAAAATATGATGGTAAATTTTTTATATTTATAGAACGATAAAGATACTGATATTTTTAATTATTAAAATATTCTGTTAAAATTATATTACTGTATGGCAAAAGAGCTACCAATTGTTCATAAAGCGTTTTTGGCAACGAAAATTGTATCGTCTAGTTTTTTTCTATTAACCGAAAGAACAGATAGTAAAACAGGCGATAATTTTTTGTTTTATATGATAGAAACAAGCCACGAAAAAAACGGTCAAAAAATTCAGCAACAAATTCATAACAATCTTACCAAAAAAATATTAGCAAGCGACTATTATTCGCTACCACAATTTGAAAGCTCACTACAAAATTTGAATGCTTCTTTAGATGGACTTAAAATTTTGTCTTCGAGTAGCGATATGGTAAATGTATTAATTGGTTTTTGCGAGTCTAATATTTTACATTTAAGCATGACAGGCTCAGTAGAAGGATATTTATTGCGCAAAGGAAAGATTAATTCATTAACTGATGGTCTAAACACTAATGAGGAATTTGGATTCCATAATATCACTTCAGGCGAACTCAGCATCCAAGACATTGTAATTATTGGAAATAAAAGTTTTTTTGATCGATTATCGCTTGATAGAATCCGCAAAACTGTAAATATTTATTCTCCCAAATTAGCAATTAAAGAATTTTTTCAACATTTAAGAAAGAGCAAATATTTTAATTGTAACGCTATCGTAATCCAAGCAACAAATACTCAACATGATCACAAAGAAGATGAAAATTTACCCGATCTCTTATACCTTGATACTATTGAGGAAACTGTTCTACAAAATATTCAAAAAAAGACAGCTCCAATAGTAAAAAACATTTTAAATATATTATCAAAAACTTTTACATCAATTTCAAGCTATTCCAGTAAATTTGCTGGTAAAGCTACTGAAAAATGGCAAAAAGATTACGCCCCCAAAGCCAAAGAAATTATTATTAAAACAAATGATAAAACTCAAAAAGGAATAAAAAATATTTCAGAAAAAATTAGCAATACTCCAAACAATGTGATAAAAAAGAAAACATTAAAAATCAAGTCATATGATAAATCTCGTCAGCTTATTTCTAAACCAATAGTAAAGTACATGAGTAAAATCAAAAATATCTTTTTTACTATTTGCAAAAAAAATAATAGAAAATATTTCTATGCAACATTAATAATAATATTAATTATTGTAGCTTATGGAAAGATTGTTTCAAACAACAAAAATCGCAATGCTATTAAAAAACAGAATGATACAGTTTATTCTGTTGATAAAGCATCGGAAATTCTTAAATTGGCTCAAGAAGATATATTGTTGGGAAAATCAAATGGTCTTGACAAATTAAATGAAGCATTGAATTTAACTAATATAGCGATAGACAACCCTTCTACACACGACAAAGCACTTGAAATTAAAAAACAAATTTTTGAAGAGATGGACAAAACTACAAGCACAAAAAGATTTTATGACATAAAACCCATTTTTAGTTTTAAAAATGAAATAGTAATATCAGCAGTTTCTGGTTCGGTAATTTATGGAATAACCATTGACGGCAAAATTTATTCCACCGATGCTAGAGATAAAGATCCAAAACTTCTTAGTGCCATAGAATCAAGTATGGGGGTGCCAGTATCTGCATGCTATTCTGACTCTACCAATTTACTTTATGTTTTGACTAATAAACCAACAGTTTGGGCTTATGATCCATTATCTCAATCTGGAGCAGAATTGACTATTTCTGATGATTCAAAATGGGAAAATGGCACATCAATATCAGTTTATAGCACAAATTTATACATTCTAGATTCCTCCGCGGGAAAAATATGGAGACACAGCAAAAATGGTAACAATTTTAATGCAGGTACTTCATTCGCAGGAGCAAAAAATACCGACGCAAAAGATGGCATTTCATTAGCAATTGATGGAAGCGCTTATGTGTTGAAAACAAATGGCACTGTTTCCAAATTTTCTCATGGAGCATTGGATTCAACATTCAATATTTCATCTCCACCAGCACCAAATAACACAATTTCTAAACCATCTCAAATTTATACTGATTCAGATTCTCAAAATATCTTTATCTCCGATCTGTCCTTAAACCGCATTCTCAGATTTGCTAAAGCGGGAGAATTTGTAGATCAATACATAATCGAAAACAAAGAAATCTCAAATATATTGGTTAATCCAAGAGTACAAAAATTGTGGGTGGTATCTAAAAAAGATGTGTTTGAAATCGATCTTTAAACATTCCCCTCCCTTAATCAACCAATACTGGCTCTCTGTCATAAGAAATGAGTTTATAGTAATTTGGACTTGATTCGCGGGTAACTATATATACTCTTTCTTTATTATTTCTTGAGGCTAATACACCCTTTATACCTTTTTCGATATCAAACCAAATACCATTTTCGTATCCCATATCAGCATCTATAGTAACAAAATTCGGATTAAAATTTTTCAATTGCCTTGATCAATTGATTTTTCTCTGGCCCATCCTGTTTTGGGAAGATGTAAATTTTTGTCCTTATTTCCCCATTCAACTAATGCATGTTTATCGCTTATTATTACAGGGATAATAGCTTTCGGAGACCAAAAATGCACTTGGATGTTTCCCGAACTTTCAGCTTTGGTTATTTGCTCTTCAGAAAAGTATTCTTTCAATTGTTTTTTTGTAAATTTAGAAATTTTATATCCAATTCCACCACACACAATATTATTTTCCTTTTTGTCTAAGCCAAATATTTTTTATCCAAGGGAAAGCTAGAGTAGATATCAAGAAACCTATTGTAGGAACAATCGCATTCATCCATGGATTCGCAACTCCAATAAAATTCATATAGATACCAAGTGGAAGATATGTGAATATAGCAATTAATAGTCGCCTAATAAAGCTTGTTTCCCACTCTTTATCAATCTCTACTTTTTTATTTCTGTCTTTAATGTTTTTTATTTCTAATTCTAGGTTTTTTATTCTTTCTTCCATATTATTCCTAACGATTTCTTAATATTTTAAATTCTAATACGTTATATCTCAAAGTCATAATAATTGCTCCATCTATTAATTTTTCGAATAGTACATGGCTACTGATAAAATCAAAAAAATGATATTTTTTATCACACAATTACTATTACAAATAAACAAGCTACGAATATAATAGATGCCAATGCAACAGATTCAAATGGTATTTTTTTGTTTTTCAATTCTGACATTTTTCTCCTATTGCTCTTTGAAAACAAAATATAATAATTTCATATAATGACTTATTGACCTAACAATTTACGTCCTATTGCTCAATACGATCAAGAGTTAAATCACTGTCGACACCACTGTCTAACAAATCTTTACCTGTCTGCATTTTGCGTTGTTTTTTTACTAACTTATTTTTTATTCCGACTAAGTGTATATGTGCTTCCATATATTCTTTCATCTCTTTACAATCAAAATCCTTTGATAAAATTAGATGAGATAAAATTTTTTCACATCTTTCAGTGACAAGCGAAATTATGGCAAGCTGTTCTACAAGCTCCTGCTGGTTTTGCGGTTCTTTGAACTCAGGCATTTCAAATTTTTGAGCTAAAAGCTTTTCTATACTAAAATTACCTTTGTCACCCATATTTTTTCTCGATTAATTACATTCTTTCTGGAGTACTAATACCACAAATAGATAAAGATGTATTTAATACAATTTTTGTGGCTGTTATTAAGGCCAACCTAGCATTTTTCAATTTTTCTTCTTCGTCTAAAACTCGGCATTTTGAATAAAAATTATGAAATGAAGTAGCTAACGAATATGAATATTGTGCAATTAATTGCACAGCATAAGTTTTACTTGTTTCATTAATAATATCTGGAAACTGAGCAATTATTTTTATTAATTCCAGCTCACTCTCTTCTTCTAATATATTTATATTAATAGCAGTAGCATTAAATTTCCCAGCCTTGCGTAGAATTGAGCATATTCTTGCATAGGCATATTGAATATAATAAACTGGGTTTTTTTCGCTCTTGTCTTTAGCTAATTCCAGATCAAAATCTATTGGTGTATTACAATTTTGTGATAATATGTAATATTTAAATACATCAGAGCCAACACCATATTTAATAACATCGGCAAGCATAATAAAATTTCCTTCTCTTTTGCTCATTTTTATTATCTCTTCGCCATTTTTAACTCTTACGTTTTGATATAATAATATCTCTAATTTATTTGGATCAACTCCAATTGCTGTCATCGCTGACTTCATACGAGCAATATGACCATGATGATTCGAGCCCCAAATATCAATCATTTTTATAGCACCTTGATCAATTTTATACTTATGACAAGCAATATCATCTGCAAAATATGTATATGTGTTACTTCCATCGCTTTTTTGCAACACATCTTCATTATCACAATTGTCAAGATTATCCGCGTTTTTGAACCACAGTGCTCCTTCTCGATTAACTGTCGCTCCTCGAGTATTTAATGCATCAATAATCTCTTTAGTCTTACCACTGTTCTCTAATTCACTTTGATAAATAAATTCATCATATTCTATGCCTAATAATTGAACTTCATTTTTTATTAGTTCAACCATTGCCTTTACTCCCTTATCTTTAAAGAAAACGATGTAGTCATCCTTGTCATGTATTCGATCCAGCTCCTTTTTATATTTCTTCTTAAGAACTTTTACTGTTTCTTTTATATATAAACCGGGATACCCTCCTTCAGGAAAAGTCGCCTCCAATCCATTACTTATTTCATAATAATAGTAAAAAGATTCAGCCAATTTATCAATTTGCCCACCTATATCATTTACATAAAATGATTTATGTACTTTATAACCGTTAAATTTCAATAAGTTAGCAATGCACTCACCTATAGGACCCCCTCTGGCGTTACCAATATGTACAGGACCCGTTGGATTTGCTGATATGTACTCCACATTGACCATCTTTCCATCCCCCTCAAGCGTTGATCCGTATTGCTCCTTTTTATTTAATACAACATTAACTATTTCGCAATAGTATGATTTTTTTAATAATATATTAACAAAACCGGGGCCTGCTATATCGATCTTTTGGATTATATCTTTATTTATTTTTGACTTTAATTTTTCTGCACATTTTCTAGGATCGTTATCAGTATGTTTGGCAATTAATAATGCAATGTTTGAAGCATAATCACCCATTTCTTTTTTAGGTGAGATTGAGACATCAAAACCAACAGGGACATCATATCCGGCTTCTTTTACTGCTTTTATTAGTATTTCTTTTAACTCTGTTATCATTTAATCTTCCAGAAATGTCTTTTACCTACTTGAATTACCATACCCTTATAAACAGTAATTGTTGCTTTGTCATCAATAATTTTCAAGCCATCAATCTTTACTGCTCCTTGTTCGATTAATCTCCTAATCTCTGAGTTTGACCTTTCTAAACCGATATTATTAAGAAGTAATACTATATCATAACTACCAATTAAATGAACTTCTTTTATATCATCTGGCAATTTTCCTTTTTGAAACTGATTAATAAAATTATTTTTAGCTTGATTCGCTATCTCTTCGCCATCATATAATTTCACTATTTCGTAAGCTAATCTTTCTTTATAATCTCTAGGATTTTTTCCTTTTTCCATCTCATATTGATACTTATCAAGAATTATATCGGATACATCTGTACATAATTGAAAATATTTGATAATCATATTGTCGGTGATAGACATAATTTTACCAAATTTATCATCTGGATTATCGTTTACACCAACATAATTACCCAGTGATTTAGACATCTTATTTTTACCATCAAGCCCAATTAATAATTCTGTCAATATTATATCTTGAGGGACCTGACCCGATTTTTTCTGCAATTCTCTCCCAGCTAAAATATTGAATCTTTGATCCGTACCTCCTATCTCAATATCAGCTTCGAGCATTACCGAATCATAAGCTTGCATCATAGGATATAGTAATTCATGCATAGAAATCTCATTCCCGGATTTTAATCTTTTTTCAAAATCGTCTCTCTCTATAATTTGAGCAACAGAAAAATGAGATCCCAATCTTATTAAATCCTGTATATTTAATTTTTTAAACCATTCTGAATTTTTTCTAATCTCAACTTTATTTATATCCAAAACCTTATTTACTTGGTCAAGATATGTTTGGGCATTCTCATTTATTTGCTCTTCTGTTAATACAGGTCTTGTTTTGTTTTTTCCTGAAGGATCTCCCACCATCGCAGTATAATCACCAATTAAAAAAATTACAGTATGACCAGAATCTTGAAATTTTTTTAATTGTCTCAAGGCAACACAATGACCAAGATGAATATCAGGACTCGATGGATCTACGCCTAATTTGATTCTCAATTTTTTTCCAGATTCCAGCCTTTTTTTAAGACCTTTTTCTGATATTAAATCAACCACACCTCTAGTAAAAATTTTTTTAAACATAGCACCTCGTGATTAGCTGTTGACACATAAATTTGCTAGAGATAAAATCTAGCAGTTTATTAGTTTACATAATACCAATCTACCTCTATAATGTAAAGGAAGGAGAAGCAGTAATATGAAGAAAAAAAGAAGCTTACTAGATAGATTTAAAAATCCTCTAAAAGTCCGTAAACTATTAGTTCCGCAAAAAACTTCAAAA
Organism: uncultured Candidatus Saccharibacteria bacterium; assembly: GCA_964389035.1. Lineage (GTDB taxonomy): Bacteria > Patescibacteriota > UBA1384 > XYA2-FULL-43-10 > XYA2-FULL-43-10 > CAYMCH01. Next base: position 32,505 of record CAYMCH010000001.1, read on the forward strand.
AAAATTTGGCACAGAATAAGAAAGTATTTTCATTATGCATTAATTATTGTTGTTTTTATTGTTGCCTTTTCTTTCGCCTGGTTTTCAAAAGATTTGCCAACCCCAGACAAAATTGCTAAAAGAAGTGCAACTCAATCCACCAAAATTTATGATCGTACTGGTGAAATATTACTTTATGAAACTGGTGAACAAATAAGAACGATAGTCAGAAACGATCAAATTTCCGATAATTTAAAGAATGCCACTATTGCCATAGAAGATGAAAATTTTAAACATCATCACGGTTTTGATTTGCGCGGTTTAGCCGCAGCAATATGGCAAAAAATTTCTCATCGTACTACTCGAACCCGTGGGGCTTCTACTATTACTCAACAATATGTTAAAAATGCTCTTCTCGATTCCAATAGAACTCTCACAAGAAAAATCAAAGAGTTAATTTTAGCAATCGAACTTGAAGCTATGTATAGCAAAGACGAAATATTAACTATGTACTTAAATGAAATACCTTATGGTGGCAATATTGCAGGTGCAGAAGCGGCTTCAAAAACTTATTATGGCAAACCAGCTTCAGAATTATCTATCTCTGAAGCAGCTACTTTAGCGGCCATCCCACAATCTCCTACATATTACTATCCCTATGGAACTCATACTGAAGATCTTGTTTACAGAAAAAATTATGTTTTGAAACGAATGGTTCAGACAGGTTATATTACACAAGCACAAGCCGATGAAGCAAAAAATCAAGACTCGACAACAGTTGGTATTTCTTTGCAACAAAGAAAAAGCTCGATCCTAGCTCCTCATTTTGCTATGTATGTAATTGAGCAAGCTGCCGAAGAATTTGGAGAAGAAAAAATCCAGAAAGAAGGTTATAAAATCATAACCACTCTGGATTATAATAATCAAAAAATTGCCGAGGATGCAATCTCTGTGGGAAGTGCAAAATTAGATAAATATAATGCCTCCAATGCTGCCTTAGTTTCTGTTGATAATAATACTGGAGAAATTGTAGCAATGGTGGGATCAAGAAATTATTTTGACACAAAAATTGATGGTAATGTAAACGTAGCCGATTCACTCCGACAACCAGGATCCTCTTTCAAACCATTTGCTTATGCAACTTTGTTTAAAAACAAAGAATACTCACCAAGTAAAATTCTTTGGGATCTCCAAACAGATTTTGGAGGAGGTTATATTCCAAAAAATTACAATGGAAATTATAACGGTCCAGTTACAATAAGAACGGCATTGTCTAATTCTCTAAATATTCCTGCCGTTAAAGCATTAGGTATAGCAGGTATTGATAATGTGATTAGAACCGCAAGCGAAATGGGGATTACCACTCTTACGGATACAGATCGTTATGGATTATCACTAGTATTAGGTGCAGGCGAAGTTAAACCAGTTGAAATGGCCGGTGCTTTTAGCGTTTTTGCAACAGGAGGCATAAAGCACGATTTAAAATCAATTATGAAAGTATATGACAATAGAGGTAAATTAGTCTACGAATACGATAAAAACAATAATAAGGGAAGACAAGTCCTTGATCCTCAGATAGCTTATGAAATATCTGATATTTTGTCAGATAACAATGCCAGATCTATGGTTTTTGGCAGAAATTCAGCATTACACTTTCCAGGAAAAACAATAGCTGCAAAAACCGGGACTACCTCATCTTTCAAAGACGCTTGGACAGTTGGATATTCCAAATCAATCGCTACTGCTGTTTGGGTCGGAAACAATGATTCATCAGCCATGAAAGGAGGAGCTGACGGTTCGGTTTTAGCAGGACCAATATTTCATATTTATATGGATCAAGTAGTCACTGCTAACGAGCCATTTGATCGACCAAGCAAAATACAAGAGCTAACCGTAGAGAAATATTCAAATAAATTACCATCTGACTTATCCCAAGAAACCACGACGGATATTTTCGCTGAATGGCAATTGCCCGAAGGGCAAGATGATGTTCATGTTAGAGTAAAAGTATGTAAATCTAATGGTCTTTTAGCTTCAGACAATGTTTCATCTGACCTAACCGAAGAACGAATTTATACAAAAATAGTCTCTGAGAAACCAGATAATCCCAATTGGGAAAATCCAGTTAGAGCTTGGGCAAATGCCAGAGGATGGAACAATTCTCCGCCACAAGATAAATGTGATGTATCCAATATTCCTACATCAATTATTATTAATAGTCCAAGCAATGGAGTTGATGTCTCAGGTCCCTTAGTTATTAACGCAACTGTTTCTTCTTCATATTCAATTAAATCGGTATCTTTTTATATAGATGATGTCTCCATAGGAAATGATGATTCTAGTCCATATGAGATAAGCTACGATTTTGATAATCTTACTAAGGGGAATCACAAGATTACTGCTATTGCCGATGATTCAAATGGCGGCAATGTAAAAACTTCAATTGATATAAATGTCACCAAAGATAATGTTCCACCTGCGATCAGTGCCATAAATTACGAGAAAATAAATACCACCTCATATAAAATATCTTGGGTTACCGACGAACCATCTATGTCGCAAGTGATATATGACACACTTTCTAAACCATCTCAACCATATGATTACTCATTTAAATCTTTAGTCGATTCAAATCAAGTAACCAGTCACGAAATAATTATCAGTGTACTAGAGAGCCAAAAATACTATTTTAGAGTTATATCCACTGATTTATCAAATAATACTTCAGTATCAGAACCAGAAAACTCATTTAGCTCATAAATATTTATCAAGAAATTGCGAGAGATCTTTTACCTCTGCTTGAGATATTGTTTTATAGCCTAACTGCTTACTTTCTTTTGTCCTATTCTGCTCACCGCTTACCCTGCGAATTTCTCCCATTAGACCTACCTCTCCGAATATACAAGAATTAATTTCATATGGTTTATTTTTATAAGACGACATAATAGCAGCAGATATTGCTAGATCGGCTGCTGGTTCTTTAATTTTAAGTCCACCAACAATATTTAGATATATATCATAATTTGCAAGATTCATTCCAGTTGACTTTTGAATAACTGCGGATAAAATATTTAATCTATTTAAATCATAACCTGATGCTGTCCTTTTAGGATATCCAAATTTAGTAATAATTGTCAAAGCCTGAATTTCAATAAATAATATTCTTCTCCCCTCCATTATCGGACAAATTACGCTACCAGCTTTATTTTCTCTTTGCGATAAATAAAATTCTGTTGGATTTGCCATCTCTTTCAATCCGTCATTGTTCATAGTAAATATTCCAATTTCGTTAGTAGGACCAAATCTATTTTTAATACCTCTAATAATTCTTTCCTCATGATGTTTTTCTCCCTCGAAATACAATACAACATCAACTAAATGCTCAATAATCTTGGGACCAGCGATAGTCCCCTCTTTAGTCACATGGCCAATTATTAGAACGCTTATGTCATTTTTCTTGGCCAATCTTTGCAAAAATAAACCGGATTCCTTGACTTGGCTTATACTTCCAGCACTTGAATCTAAATTTGACATATATACCGTCTGAATCGAATCAATAATTAAAAGATCAGGTTTTTGTTTAATTATCTCTTTCTCAAGTAATAATAAATCTCCATTAGAAACGAGATTAAAATCATTATTACCAATTTTCAACCTATTTACACGATTTTTAATTTGAGATAATGATTCTTCGGCCGAAATATAGAAAGTATTATTTAAAGTCTTACAAAGTTGCGTAGTAATTGTAGATTTTCCTATGCCAGGTTCTCCTCCAAGCAATATTACACTACCTCTTATCAAACCTCCTCCTAATACTCTATCCAGTTCCAACATTCCTGTTTTAATCCGAATGTTTTCATCGTTTTTTATTTCGCTAATTTTTTTAATTTCCAAATCATTATTATAATGATTATTATTAGATTCATGAGCTACTGTTATTTCTTTTAAAGTATTCCAATTTCCACAATTATTACATTTACCTGACCATGTAATTTGCTCTTCTCCACAGTAATCACAAATATAGATTTTTTTACTATTTTTACTCATAAGTATGTTATCTTACAAATTCAATATCAATAATATGTAATTGTAAACTTTTTTGACCATTCCAAATATTATTTTCTAAATAATATATTATATTTATTTTTTTTGCAGATTTAAATTCTATTTCTTTGTAAGGACAGTTAAAATATATCGATTTTATCTTTACATCTTTTTCAATCAATACTGCAGATAAATGTTCTTTATCATTACCAATGAATGAAAATTTTTCCACTAAAATATTAGTTGATAGAAAAATAGGTTTTTTATTTCCTAATCCAAAAGGTTCCATCAGTAATAATTTATCATACAATGTATAATTTAGTTGGGAAAATTTAATTTCTAAATCTATATTGTATTTTTTTTTCAAATTCTCATTAGAAATACTTTTTGTAGCTATTTTTAAAATACTACTAACAAATTTATGATAATTTTCTAATTTTAATTTTAAACCTGCCGCTCCTTTATGACCACCATATTTTTCTAAATACCTAGATGATTTAGTTAATAAATCAATAATATTAATATTATTGATGCTTCTCGCGCTTCCTGTGAATACATCGCCTTCTTGCGAAAAAACTATTACCGGTCTAGAATACTTTTCTACCAACTTAGAAGCACATGGACCGATTATTCCCTTTTGCCAATCTCCAGAAATAATAATGATATTATCATTTGCAAGATTGTCTTGATCAATAATATGTGAGGCTTCTTTTATTAAAACATTCATCATCTCTTGTCTTATAATATTTTCTTCTTCTAATCGTTTTGCTTTACAACTGGCTTCATTTTCACTTTCAGTTGTTAATAAATAATAAGAATCAATAGGTTTAGAAATTCTTCCTGGGGCATTGATTTTAGGTGCAATAATAAATCCAACTTCGTAAGTGGTAATAGTTTCTTTTTTTATTTTTGATATCTCTATTAATTTATTGATTCCTATATTTTTTGTTTTATTTACAACTTTTAAACCAAATTTCGCTATTACTCGGTTATCATGTACCAATGGTACCACATCAGAAATTGTAGAAATTGCAATTAAATCTAAATTCCATTTTAAAAATTTTTCATCAATATCTTTAAATTCTTTGCTAATTTCTACTGCCAATTTATAAACTACTCCCGCTCCAGATAGTTCTTTGAAAATTTCTTTTGATTCCGAAATTTTTGGATTTATTACTGCATAAGCGTCAGGTATGGTGTCCCCAGGTTCATGATGATCGGTAATAATTATATCCAAACCAAGTGATTTGGCATAATCCACTTCAATGATATTTCTGATACCGAGATCAACAGTGATTATAACCGTACAGCATTTTTTAGCCAAATAATCTATCCCGTCTTTATTCAATCCGTAACCTTCTTCTCTAGTAGGTATATATGTTTCTGAATCTATTTTTAGGAGTTTAAGCACCTTATGTAAAAAAGCTGCCCCAGGAATTCCATCTGCATCATAATCAGCAAATATGCCAATTTTTTCCTTATTCTGTTTGGCTTTTTTTATTCTCTCAAGAAATTTATCGCTTCCATCTAAAGATTTCTGATTAACTAAGTCATTATAGAAATCTGGATACAAATAACTCTCTTTTTCCTTTTCACTTACACCTCTATTTATTAGAAGTTGGTCAAACACATTATTACTTTTTCGCTCAAATAAAACCCAATTCTTTTTCATTATTTATAATAAGCCCAACCATTTACTCTTACATCAATATATTCGGTTACAGCTTCCTTTTTTTGCATTAATACTAGTTTTAAATTTTTTATCTGTTGTTGGGGAGACCTTAAAGTATCAAACTTAATATAATATCCATTTTTTGTTCTAAGATTCAAATCCACCGTTGTTTCTTCAACAAAAAACGTGTCAGGTTCAATATTAACTTCGTTTTTAATATTATCTTTTATATAAGTTACAAAATATATATATTTTTGTGTTGTAATCTTGCTCGGAATAGATAATGATATATTTTTATTATCATAAATGATCGGCAAATTACTATAGACTGAAATATCATTTATTTCTTTGTATGCTTTTCCTAAATCATTGATCAAATATTTTTTATCATTCGTCACCCACAACATTGTAGGTTTATTTTCTTCTACAATTATTTTCAACGCACTAGGAATCCCTTTGTATATTCTCACATTGTTTATTTCTGGAATATTACTCAATATATTGTTTTCAATATCATCTGTCTTTTCAAATAAAATATTGTTTCCCAAATAAGAGTATCTTGTAATATCTTCTGTTTTTATATTATTATTTCCTGATACAATAATTTCTTTAATAGAAAATATTTTAGAATAAAAGGTTAAATAAATTAGTGCTATTGTAAGGATTAGTATTTTTATACTATTAAAAATTATTTTGTAATTAATATTTGTGTTTGCAGAAACAATAGATTTAGAATTATAAAATAAGGCAGGATTTTTTCTGCGATATTTATTGCTTTTTTTACCAGTTACCCAAATACTCAATTTCCTCCTCAAGCATAATGTCATAATTGTCATATACCGCTTGTTTAACCATATCAGATAATTTTTTTATCTCTTTTGCACTTGCGTCTTTCTGATTAACAATAAAATTTGCATGTTTACGCGAAATCATTGCTCCGCCTACTCTCATTTTCTTTGCACCAGACTTCTCTAGCAAATAACCAGCAGCTTGCTCTGGCAATTTGCCCGGATTCTTAAACCAGCTCCCGCATGATTTTTCACCGACTGGTTGTTTCTCCTGCCTAATTTGATTAAATTCTTTAATGTTTTTCAAGATTTCGTCGCTTCTTTTTTGTGCCATTCTCATATGAACTGTAAGAATAATCGGTTTAAATCCATCTTTAAATGACCTTTTTAATTTAGTGCTTCTATAGCTAAATTCCATCCAATCATGAGATCTTTTTATTATCTTTATCTCCCCCATTGCTTTTTCTAAAATTGTGACGCTTTTCACATAATCACCAATGTATGATGTCTGAGATCCAGCATTGCCGTATATTGCTCCACCCAATGTGCCAGGCACACCAGCCATGAATTCTATTCCTCCAAGATTTTCTGAAGCAGTCATGTTTAATAATTTTGATACACTGACTCCAGAATCAGCGATAACCTCACCTTTGTCTTTATTGATAACAATATTTTTTGATGCATTTTTTATAACCAATCCTTTAAATCCGATATCAGAAAATACGATATTACTTCCTCCACCAATAATCAAATAAGGAATATTAAATTTTTCCGCCAAACCGACTGATTGTACTAATTGTTCAATATTTTGAGCACAATAAAAATAGTCTGCAATACCGCCGACCCCAATAGTAGTATAATTTTTTAGTAATGTTTTAAATTCTAAGTTATCTCCGAGTCTATCTTTGAGTTCGTCATCGATAATATCCATTATTTTTCTCCGATTAATATTTCTAGGATTTTATATATTGGCGGAATACCTAGAGTTAACAACACTGTATTTTCTTTAGAATAGTTTTTAAGTTCTTTTATAATTTCTGTATCGTTTTCAAAATATTTGGCTCTAGTTTTCTTATTATTAATTTTATTTACAATATCCAGCGAACTAATATCTAATTTTTCATCTCGGCCTGGTACAAAATATATCTCTTTTATATATACACAATCAGCCTCATCAAATGATGTCGAAAAGTCATTCAAAAGAGGTAATATTCTTTTATATTGATGGGGCCAAAACACAACAATAATTTTTCTTTTAGGATTTTGCTTTTTTATCGCTTTTATTGTAGCCTTTATTTCTGTAGGATGATGTCCGTAATCATCATATAATAATGAATTATTATATTCACCCCAATATTCCATTCTTCTTTTGGCACCTTTAAATGTCCTAAACACATTTCGGCACACATTTCTATTAATATCGAGATTATCAGCTAAAGCCAAGACAGCTGTCGCATTTAATTTATTATGATCTCCCAGAATTGATATATCGTAATTAAAATTATTATATTTTTCAGAACCTTTACCATACCAAATTACATTAAAGGTTTTTTCTTTAATAGAATCTATTACTTTCCGAATATTCGCATCTTCAAAATTAGCGATAACAATTCCGTTTTTTCTCACTTGAGTAATATATTTTTTAAAAGTGTCGCATATTTCATTAATTCCTCCAGGATAGGTATCCAAATGCTCTTCGTCTATATTTGTTAAAATTATTATGTGTGGTTTAAAATCTAAAAAACTTTTATCATACTCACAAGCTTCCATCACAAAATAATCCGAATTACCGATCCTTAACGATGAATTATTAAATTCTTTTATATGTTCGCCTATTAACACTGTAGGATCCATCCCTGCCTCTATCATTATTAGTCCTACAAGGCTTGTAGTAGTCGTTTTACCATGCATTCCAGAAATCGCAATTAGTTTATATGTTTTAGTAATTTGACCTAACAGCTCTGATCTTTTTAGTACGGGTATGCCAATTTCTTGAGCTTTTTTAACCTCAACCCAACCCGGCGATCCTAAATTAACTGCGGAAGTTCTGACAACAATATCAATATCTTTTGTAATATTTTTGGCTCTATGACCTCCAGTTTTAATATCTGATCCAGTCACAATGTGACCCCGACTCTTTAACAAATTAGCAATAGCTGACATTGAAACACCTTGGTCTCCGATAAGATGATATTTCATATTTTATCTCCTAAATATTTTTTTATTCCCCTTATTACATAATCCCTTCCATTGGTCTTTATTGATTTTTTTGCATTAGATGATATCACTTCGACATTTTTTTGGTTTGATAGAATAAAATTAATTCTATCCAGTAAAACACTCGGCTTTAACAAATCTTGACGAATCACAATTGCGCCACCAATCTTTTCTAAATATTTTGCATTTTTTGCTTGATGATCTGAAGCAGCAAATGGATATGGAATTAAAATAGAGGCCTTAGATAGCCGAGCAATTTCTCCTATCGTTGATCCTGATCTAGATATTATCAAATCAGCAGAAATCAATGATCTTTCCATTTTTTCTTTAGAAAAGATAAAATATTCATAATTTCGAGATAAGTTAATCGGCAAACGCCTAATGATATCTTCTGTGTCTTCTACTTCATTACGCCCGATTTGATGTATTACGTTATATTTTTGTAGTAACTCTGGCAATATTGAAAAAATACATTTATTAATATATTTTGCTCCTTGACTCCCGCCAGTAACCAAAATTATTGGTCTGCTTTTTAAATAAGGCTTTATCCCATCAAAATCTCTGATTATCATTCCAGAATAATCCAATTTGGATTTATCTAAATTATAAGTATCTACAGGAAAAGATACAAATGTTTTAACCGAAGAACGATAAAAGAATTTATTTGCTAAGCCCATCTCGCTATCGGATTCATGGATAAAATATGGGATTTTTAATAACTTCGCCCAAAATAATAATGGTACTGAATTAAATCCACCCTTAGAAAATATAATTCTCGGTTTATATATAATAATTAAATAAAGTGATCTCAATGTAGCATAAAATATTTTTATTATCTCAATAATATTTTTTAAAAATTGGTGCCTGTTGATCTTACCAGAAATTATAATGAACGATTCTGAATCGGGAAATAATTGTTTCTCTACAGCACTTCCAGTATGCACAATTTTTACTAAAACCGACGCATCCTTTTTAAATTCTTTATATAATTCAAAAACTGGTATGGCATGACCTCCAGTTGAAGAGCTAATTAATATTATTTTATTTTTTTTCTTATTCATGATTTTTTTATTTGATATTTATTGCAATCTCCAAATTTTGAGATATTAATCAGTATTCCCGCTGCTGCCAATAAAATTAGTAGTGAAGATCCACCGTAACTTACAAAAGGAAGCGGCATACCAGTCAATGGTACTATAGAAAGCATCGCACCTATATTAACGAAAGCTTGCCAAATAATCCAAGTTGTAATACCTGTAGCCAACAATGATGAATACATATCAGGAGCATTTTTTGCTACTCTGTATCCCCTCACTCCGACAAAACCAAACATTAATATTACTAAAGATGCTCTTAAAAACCCTAGCTCTTCGCAAATTATCGCAAATATAGAATCAGTATGTGCCTCTGGTAAATATAAATATTTTTGTTTACTTTGACCAAAACCCATTCCCCAAAGCCCACCTGAACCAATAGCAATTAATGCATTCCTTATATGATAACCGCTTCCCATAGAGTCACTTTCAGGATTGAGAAAAGTGGTAAAACGTTGAAGTCTATATGGCTCTAATTTTATAGCAATCCAAAATAATAATCCTGCCATACCGGCACCAGCAAAAAGATTAATATATGAAGCACCCGCAATAATATACATGGCTGCAGATATCCCTAGCATAACAGATAACGTACCAAAATCTTTCTGTAACAACATTAGAATTGAGACAATTGCCATAAAGATAAAAAAAGGTAATGACTTTGAACGACTAATATTCTTAATATCTTGGTTAGAAAACCATCCAGACAAATAAAACATCAATGATAACTTCGCTAATTCTGATGGCTGAAATTGTTGACCAGCAATACTTATCCATCTGGTGGAAGATCTCTCGTTTTCATGACCAAATAATAATGGTAATACCAAAAAGAATAATGTGGCGAATAACATAAATTTTGTATTTTTCTGCCAAAAACGATAATCTATGGCTTGAAAAATAAGCCACACCACTATTCCAATGGCTACCCATTTGACCTGTTTTGCTAAATAATATTTGTCTGTTGCTCCATCTGTAATTTGCAGTGAATAATATTTAGAAACTGAATATATGGCAATTAATCCAAATATTACTAAGGCAAATATTCCTAGTGCCAACCAATAATCCGGCTTGTTTTTTTTAAAATTTTTATCCATTATTTTGTATTATTCTGACTAGACTTTTAAATTTTTCCCCTCGATCTTTATAGTTTTTGAACATGTCAAACGAAGCACAAGCAGGAGAGAACAATATTAAATCTCCCACATTAATATTATCCAAAGCTTTTTCTAATGCATATTTCAAATTTTTATGAGCTAAAATTATCTTGCCTTTAAATTTTTCTTTAATTAATGCTTCATTTAGACGATTTGCCTCATTTCCTATTAGAATTATTTTAATTACATTGCTTGACACAATTTTTTCACAAAGCGACTTAAAAACAGCATTTTTACTACTACCGCCTAAAATCAAAATTTTATTTTGAGAAAAAGAATTTATCGCTGCTATTGTTGGCTCAGGATTAGTAGCAAAAGAATCATTAAATATTTTAGCTCCTTTTACTTCACCCACATATTCTAACCTGTGTGGTAATCCTTTAAACTTAACAACAACGTCCCTGATAATTTCAGAATTTACATTTAATATGTTAGACACCAGACTAGCAAAAGCAATATTTTCTAAATTATGTATACCTGCAATCAATAACTCTTTACTGTCACAAATTTTTAATTCTTTACCATATTTTAATAAAAAAACCTCACCATTATATTGATCATACAACTTCACTTTAGCAGCACAATCTAAACAATCTGATCGTGAAATAATCTTAACTTGAGATTTAGCTTGCTGATAATAACTTTTTTCAATCGTATGATTAATTATTAAATAATCATCACTGTTTTGATAGTAAAAAATTGATTTTTTAGCGTCTTTATACTCATTTATTTCTCGATGATAATCTAAATGGTCTTGAGTTAGATTTGTAACAACTGCAATATGCGGACTTTTATGTAAATCTTGTAATTGAAAGCTGGAAAGTTCTAAAACAACATAGTCGTTACTAGTTATCTGATCTAACAATGTTATGGCTGGTAAGCCTATATTTCCAGCTAAAAAAACCTTATATTTATTTTTTAAAATTTCATAAATTAATGATGATGTCGTTCCCTTGCCCTTTGTACCTGTTACTCCAATAATTTTAGCTGGGCACAAATCGAAAAATAACTTAATTTGACTTGATATTTCCGTGCCATTTAATTTTGCCTCTTGAATTTCCGGTGTTAAATACTTTATTCCTGGAGAACGAAACACTATATCATACTTATTTAAACCTTCTAAATAGTTACTTCCAAGGATTTTTTGACATTTGTTATTTTGAAATATCGTTTTAATTTCATTTCCTAAAGTTGATTTGTACAATTCGTCTTGATTTTGCTTATCCAAAATATCAACATTAATATTATTGTTCAACAAAAATTTAGCTAAAGCCAATCCTTCTATACCAATACCCAAAACTGCAACTTTTTTTAAAGTCAAATCTTTTATATTCATAGCTTTATTCTATCTTATAAATAACCACAATTGAATACTTGATTCTTTGGGATCACAATAAAAATCTAAAAATCATCCTCTACCTAAAAGAGCAATCATAAGACCAGCTGCTGAAGATACTGCTCCTATTATCCAAAACCTCATAGTAACTTTATATTCTGGCCATCCGATAGCCTCCAAATGATGATGTAGCGGCGAAGATAAAAATATTTTTTTCCCTTTACGAAGTTTTTTCGATAAAAATTGTAATATAAAACTTAATCCTTCTAATGAAAAAACAGCGGTGATTATATATAATGGAATAATGGTATTAGTTAAGGCTGCCACAACCCCCAAAGTCATGCCTAAAGCCATTGATCCGGTATCACCCATAAAAAATCTTGCAGGTGGAATATTAAACCACAAAAAAGACAACAAAGCTCCCATTATTGTTCCACAAAAAGCCGCCAACTCTGTTTTTCCCTCTGCTAGACAGATTATTGAATAAGCACAAAACGATAAGACGAATATGCCACCGGCCAAACCATCTAACCCATCAGTCTCATTAGAAGCAAAAGCCATCCATATCAAAGTAAAAACAAATACAGGAATATACCACCAACCAATAGTGTAATCACCAAGTGCGGGCACATGAATAGAATTCCATTCAAGTTTAGAATAAAACCACCATGATCCAAATAAGGCAATAACAATATAGATTAAAAATTTATCGCGGAATCTCATACCCCCACCATTTGGACCTTTGCCTCGAATATTCCATAAATCATCAATAGCTCCTACAAATCCCGTAGCCACTAAAGCAAATAATGGCAACCATGTTGCTTTTCTTTCAAGATTAAAAGCTATAGTAATAATCGCAGCTACCACCCAGATCAATAACCCAGCCATGGTCGGTGTGCCTTGTTTTTTTGCATGCATTTTTGCAAATATCGGCGCTGACTTAGAGTCTCTAATCCTTTTGCCAAGACGATGTTTAAATAAAAATTCAGTAAATAACGGAGTTAATGAAAATGACACTAAAAAAGCTGCAACCGTAAACCACAACATTTTTGACACATCTAGTGATGAAAAATTTAATGTTTCCATATAATTCTCCTTATTTAGTATTTACTAATTTCCTTAAATTACGAAATAATTTTAATTAAGTTTATAAAATTTTTATTACTTTTTAAGATTATCATATTAAGAACTCATAACCATCGAAATTTTAAAAATAAAAAAATTTCGCAATTCAAGGAAATTAATATGATGCTTTAATAAACATTATTTTTTTTGTTCCTCCATTCTCTACCTTGCCTAACCAAGACTTTCTTAGGATCTATTTTATCATGTAATAATTTCTTGACCACCTCTTCAAAATAATTTTTGTTTTGACTGGCTTTCACTAAAACTAAATCATTTTCGTTAATAATATTTTTCAGTTCTTTCTGCATTTCTAACCTATTTCTAAAACTAAATACTTTAGATGCGCAACATTCTTTTTCCATTGCAGTAGCGTTTGGTCCTGCAAAAATTACAACATCAATATCTTTTGAAATATATTTTGAAATATTTAAATGCTCTTCTAAATCCAAATCACCCAATTCATTCATGTTGCCGAGAATTAACACCTTTCGACCAGAGTATTTAATTTCACTTAAAGTATCAATTGCCGCTCTTACAGAAGCAGGATTTGCATTGTAAGTATCATCAATTATGATTACATTGTTACTACCTTCTAATATATTCATTCTTCCATAATAAGGTTTTCTGGAATTTATACTATCTCTTATTTCAGTTAGTTTCATGCCTAATTTATTCGCGACTCCAGCAGCAACAAGATCAGAATAAACCATTTGTTTCCCGATCAATTTGTTTGATATTTTTAGTCTGTCTTCACCGATAATTAAGTCATATTTATTACCATCGATAGTCGTATCCAAATACTCGGCATAAATTTTAGCTTCCGAAGTAATAACACTATAAGATATTCCTTTACGAATATTTTTTAATAAATATTCATCATCAACATTATAAAATAAATTATCTGACTCAACATACTTAGATAATTTTAGTTTCTCAATCTGCATATCTTCAAGTGAAGGAAAATTTACCACATGCGCCGGTGTAGCCGCAGTAATTACGGCAATTGTCGGTTTAGCAATATTGCAAAAATAATCGATATCTCCAGGATTTTCGACGCCCATCTCGAGAACCAAATACTTAGGATATTTCCTGTCTCTTAAATGTTGTTTGATTTTTATTAAAAATATTGGCCACTCCACTTTAGACGGCTGTTTAGTATAGCCCAAGATAGATAGTGGTACACCTATCTCTGCATTCAAATTTCCGCTGGTAGCCCTTACCTCCTCTCCATATATTGATTTTAATACATGGGCTATCGCTTCTTTCGTTGATGTTTTCCCTACCGAACCGGTAATAGCGATTACTACTGGTCTGTGAAGTTTTAACATTTCTTTAGCAACCTCTGCCAGTTTAGAATATATTATTTTTAATGCTATTTTCTTCATGTCCTCTGATCCAATTAATTTGCGTTGTTAGCAGGTAATCTATAGTAAAAATTTAACAAAAAAGATGAAATTTCGCCAAATAACGGAGCAGCTGTACTCTCAGCATATTTTTCGGTCTTTGGTTTATCTAATTTTACCAACATAGCGTATTTTGGGTTTTCAGTAGGAGCAAATCCCGCGAGACTATGAACAAAAATTCCCAAACCAGATTCGTTCTCTTCATAACCACCTTCAGGCTTCGCGATTTGGGCTGTACCTGTCTTGGCGCCTATAGAAAAACCCTCCACTTTAGCTCTCCATGAATGCCCACCTTCAACGACTTGTTTTAGAATACTAGCCATTGTCCTTGCAGTATCCTCCTTGACAACTCGAGCACCTTCTCGAGGTTCTACTTTCTTTTCAGTTCCGTTAGGCATAATAATTTTATCTACAATGTGCGGGTACATATATACACCACCATTCGCCAATGCAGCATATGCCGCTACCAATTGGATTGGGGAAACTGCGATGCCCTGACCGAAAGAAATCGTGGCTCGGTTAATATCCTTCCACTTCTCTACAGGTTTTGTATAACCAGATACCTCTGAATCAAGATCTATACCTGTCTTGTCAAAAAAATTATATTTTTTTATATAATCATACATAGTCTCTTTACCAAGCTGTTCAGATAACCATACCATCGCCACATTATCAGAATTTTGCAAAACTTGAATCATATTTTCTTTACCAAAAGCTTTTCGTTCAGCTGTTTTTATCTCATAATTGTCGACCCACACATGCCAATCAAATGTCCCCTCAGTTTCTGGAGTCACCAAACCTTTATCTATCGCCGCAGACATAATTAATGGTTTAAATATACTTCCAGGCTCATACAAATAAGCAATCGCTGGATTTACAAATATCCCTGGATTATCTTTGGCAATTTGTCGATAATTATTGGGATTATAATCAGGTAAACTTGCCATCGCGACAATCCCACCTGTTTCTACATCCATAATAAGCACTGTACCCGAGTCAGCTTGATACTTATCTATAGCTTCTTTGAGTTTCTTTTGAACAAAATATTGTACAGATCTATCTATCGTTAAAACATAGCTTGTTCCATCTTGAGCTTCTTTTTGATCAAGCAAAGATATTATATTACCCAAAGTATCTTTTTCCCCTACCATGTTGCCACTTGTGCCATGAAGTTCTTTATCATAGTGACCCTCAAAGCCATAATTGCCTTTACCCTCGGCATTTACAAAACCCAACAAATGCGAAGCTAGATTATTTTCGGGATAATACCTACTATTTTCAGGCACGGTAATGATACCAGTAATTTTTAGTTTAGAAATATTTTGAGCATTATCATAATCTAAACCTTTTTTTATTGGAGGGATATACAGCTTATCATTGTTGATTGCATCGAATATCTCTTTCTCACCTAATCCAATTAAACTAGATAATTTTTTTGAAGTATCCTTTTTATCAATTACTTGTCTCGGAACAACCCAAACTTGATAAGTTTTTACATCAAAACTTAACGGATACAAAGAATTTTCATCCTCTATGGTATCATGAGCATAAATTTTTCCTCTTTGAGCCGTCTCGATCTTTTCAAATCTCTGTTGTCCTTCAGCTAAAGCGATATATTTATCATGTTGCATTATTTGTTTTTCAAACATCCTAGCCAATATAACGCTCATTAAAATAATCACGATAATACCTGCCGCTTTATAACGCGACTGAATTTCTTTGTTTGATTGCATAAGATTATTTTACAATAATAGTACAAAAATGAGCAATTATCTCGATGTCGCAAGACCAGAAACTTGCTCCTCAACATGATCAACTTTAGATACCGGTTCCATAGTGGGTTTTTCAATGTTTTGATCAATTTGTTGCAATGATTGTAAACGAACTTTTTCTACCTCTAAACGTTCTTTTTTTAATTCTAATTCTTCTTTTCTATCGGTAATATCTCTAATTTTCATACTTCGATTTGCTCCTTCGGTAGCCTGAGTTAAATACAGCAAAGCTAATATTCCAAATACTGCGATTGCAACAAATTTTATTGCATTATTGCCAACAGCAACTTCTCTCTTTACTGAACGTTTCTTTATACCCAGACTTGATTCTTTTGAATTTGTAATAGTAAGCATTCTACCCATAACTTTATTCCAAAATTAGTGTCAACTTATAATAATCAGCAGCCAGTATATTTTGTTTTTTATAATTTTTTGATATAATTTTCTAGTGAATGACCTTCCAGCACTAACTGGGAGGTTATTTGTTTTTGTTTTTGATAGAGATGTTTAGCCTTTGCCCCTCCAATAATTTGGCTCTGGCTGCTGATTATTATAAGTTGTTAATGTTCTAAAAACCTAATTGGTCCAAATTTTCTGCGACTTCCTCAGAATTTTCTTCCATATTTTTCTTAAATTCTTTCCACTTATCTTCCGGCCAAATTTCTATTCTGTCGTAAACACCATTTACATTAATTTTCCCTTTTATCGAAGCGTATTCCAATAAATATTTAGGCAATACTATGCGTCCACTTTTATCCAATTCAATCTC
This sequence comes from uncultured Candidatus Saccharibacteria bacterium, assembly GCA_964389035.1. Classification (GTDB taxonomy): domain Bacteria; phylum Patescibacteriota; class UBA1384; order XYA2-FULL-43-10; family XYA2-FULL-43-10; genus CAYMCH01. The sequence continues at coordinate 49,858 of CAYMCH010000001.1, forward strand.
AGAAGCACCTGCAAGCATTAATCTTGAAAAGCTTCTAGCATTTTTTTGAGTAATAGGAAGGGCTGAAATTTTTTCTGCTAATATTTCAAAATTTTTTCTGGGATATATCCACAAGCAATGATCTAGCCCTCTAGTAACTACACAACCATCTGCCAATCTAGCTCTAAATTTTGCTGGGACCGACAATCTGTTTTTTTCATCGATAGTATGTGAATATTCTCCGATAAACATAATAGTCCACAGGTATTAAAAATTCTTACGATTTATGAACTCTTCGCTTTTCAATATACTTTTTTATTTTATTGCGCCGCGCACGCGATATAGTATCACGGATTTTTGTTTTTTGTAGATATATTTTGTGAGAAATAAGATTACATATTTTTTGTATCCCACTTTATCCCACAATATGCCACTAGTTACCATTTTATGCTTTGAAAAAGTTTTGGTCAAAGGTTTTAGACCCACATTTTGTGGATAAAGCTGTGGATATATACCAGCAAAGATATTTACTTGTTATAGTATTGATAAATTATAAAAAAAAGACCCGTACTTATACGGGTCTAAAAAATATCAAAAAATATTTTATTTCAATTTATGATAAAAATATTGATGTAATTCCGTAGAATCTATTCTCTCTTGCTTCAAACTGTCACGATCTCTTATCGTTACAGTATTGTCTTCTAATGTTTCAAAATCAACCGTCACGCACCAAGGAGTACCTATTTCATCCTGACGACGATAACGTTTGCCAATGTTACCGTTATCATCAAATTCACAAACGAAATCATTTTTTAGGTTTTCGTATATACTACGAGCTTTTTCGACTAATTTTGGTTTATTTTTTAATAGAGGAAATATAGCAACTTTTACTGGCGCTATTTTAATCGGAAATTTCATCAATATTCTTTCGCCATCTTCTAACTTCTCTTCGGTATATGCCGAAATCAAAGCTATCAGTATACAACGATCTAATCCAAATGTCGGCTCTAACACATGGGGTATATACCTTGTATTGTTTGGTTCATCAAAGTACTCTAACTTTTCTCCGGATTTTTCAGAATGAACTTTCAAATCAAAATCACTCCTATGAGCCAATCCAAATAGTTCCTTAAAACCAAAAGGAAACTTGTACTCAATATCAATAGTCTTTTTGGAATAATGGGATAATTTTTCTTTAGGATGCTCATATCTGCGTAAATCTTCGGTTTTTGCACCCAATTCATTGGCAAATTCTTCCTGCAGCCTAAGCCATTCATTAAACAATTTTTGCCAATCGGCATCAGGTGAAATAAAATACTCAATCTCCATCTGCTCAAATTCCCGCAAGCGAAAGATAAAGTTGCCAGCGACAATTTCGTTGCGAAAAGCTTTACCAATCTGAGCTATACCAAAAGGAATTTTTTGTCGAGTAGAATCAAGCACATTTTTAAATTCTATAAAAATCGCACCGGCAGTTTCTGGACGAAGGTAAGCAATTGATCTACCGTTGCTTCCAGTGGTATTCATATCTGTTTTGAACATCATATTAAAATTGCGGACTTCGCTCCAATTTTTCTTTTTGCAATTCGGACAATTGATCTTTTCATCTAAAATAGCTTTCATCTCATCTAACTTCCCCTCGAGATCCTGCCCTGTCGCCTCTTCGACCAAATTATCTGCTCTGTATCTGCTTTTACATTCCTTACAGTCTACCATAGCATCATTAAAACTATTGGTATGGCCGCTTGCTTCCCATAACTTTGGATGCAAAATAATCGGACCATCTATACCTACAATATCAGGCCTATTTTGCACATACTTTTTCCACCAGAGATCTTTGATATTTTTTTTCAGCTCCACTCCATATGGACCGTAATTGTATGAATTGGCAAACCCGCCATAAATTTCACTGGCACTATTTACAAACCCCCTGCGCTTGCAAAGCGATACGATTTTTTCCATTTTATTGACTTCTGTCATATTATTTTTTCCACCTTAAGAACTTTACTTGTCCAGCGAAGCTATTGCGTAGTTGGATGAACTTTACCTTACAAACTATCTCATTGCTTTGATAATATCACTTCTCCCCTCCTCCGTAAACCTTGACATTTTAATATTATGTAATATCGTATAGTTGCGCTCAAGCTGAGCGACATACTCCAAGGAGGCGGACAGATGACATCAGGAAAACTGCTGTTG
>CAYMCH010000002.1:0-41433 GCA_964389035.1 uncultured Candidatus Saccharibacteria bacterium
GGAATTAATTCCGATCCGAAATGTGGTGTTTATCACCTGCGTTCCCTTCGGGGATAGGATCGGGATAATATAAAATGGGGCTAGGTAACTAGGCTCATTTTATTTTGGCCAAATTTGTACCTGTATTTCTCTTCTGTTTATCATTTTCCTATATTTATCGTGGTTTTTTCTCTTATCATTAATTGATCTATTTATGACTCCCGCGACATAATCTGCCAACTGTAACAGGTTATTCTTTTTTGAATCTTGCATTTTGATCTTTTTAATTTTTCTTGTGTTAGTATTGGCTTTTGTTTTTAAATATTTTTCTAATTGTCGACGAAAATCAAGATTGCCACTTTTATCGATAATGATAGTTGCACAGTCAAGTTTGTCTTTGGCATTTTCGAAAACTAAACTGCAAGCATATTTATAAAATGACATTTTATCCTTGAAGCCATCGCCCCAAAGTTTTTTTGGATCTTTGTTTATAACAATGCTGTAGTAAAAAAAACTATAAGGCATAACTGCTTGCAAAAATGCTTCGCGTACTCGGTCTGAATTGTTTTTGAAATGGAATTCGCTTGATAAGTCCCAATTTAATTCTCGTTTCAACAATTCGATTCTTTGATCGCACGCTAACGCTTCATCATTTTCTTCAAATACAACCAGTGATATTGTAAAGTATCTGCTCGAACCCTGATCAATTTTAAGTCCGGGATCGCCAGATTCATCGATAAAAACTAACATCAAAACCCCAATTCTTTTAATATTTTATAGAGATTTTTGTCGGCTTCTTTGGCTTTTTGTTCAGCCTCTTTTAGCTCAACTAAAATATTTTCGATTGGCTCATACTCCTCAATCGCTCCATTATGAATATAGCGAGATGGTGAAATGTTGTAATCATTCTTGGCGATTTCTTCCTTGCCAATGAACCGGCTAAAGCCATCAATCTCTTTCTTTGAATGATATGTTTTGACGATCTTTTCAATCTGTTCGTCCGAAATATAGTTTTTTGGGTCACCTTTAACAAATTCCTTCGATGCGTTGATGAGAAATATTTTATCTTTCAAACTATCTGGCTTTTTCTTGTTGAGGAAAATTATAATGCCAGGTGCAGTTGTGTTGTAAAACAGGTTTTCTGGCAGATATAAAACGCCTTCAATCAGGTCTTGTTCTACAAACCACTTGCGAACTTCCTTTTCTTTATTTGTATTTGCATTTCCGCTACCGCGAGAAGCTGCACCGGTATCGAGGACGATTGCGGCGCGCCCACTATCATTTAAGCTTGATAAAATATGTTGTGCCCAACCCCAGTCGGCTTTACCGCCAGGATTACCAGCAGGAAATCGCTGATACGGGTCGTTTGTATAAAGTTCTTCATTAAAACCCGGCTGGTTCCACATCGGATTAGCAACTACTCGATCAAACTTTTTTAAGCCATGTTTATCTTTAATTTTGGGATTATTAAAAGTATCGCCAAGTTCGATATTACCTTCCATATCATGAATTATCATGTTCATGTTCGCCATAGACCAGCTTGTGGGCATATATTCCTGGCCGTAAAGACGCAGCGGAGTGAAAGATTTGATGCTTTGCTTTTCCTGTTTCTCTTTGAGGGCAAGCTCGCATTTAATGAGTAGCCCTGCACTTCCACAAGCAGGATCATAAACTTCCATGCCCGACTCGGCATCCATAATCATGGCCATGACAATGCCAACTTCTCTGGGAGTGTAGAACTCTCCAGCGGTTTGACCCGAACTCTCTGCAAACTTACGGATTAAATATTCGTAGCTTCTGCCGATGATGTCCGGCTCGACATCATTTAGCCCGAGTCGTTTTTGGCTAATAGCCTCAATCAAATTTGAAAGCCGATGATCGTCAATTTCTCTTTGTCCTCTTGTAGTTGCATTATAGTCGATTGTATCAATTACCCCATCGAGTGCCGTGTTGTGAGTGGCGATTTCTCGAATTATACGAGTGAGTTCTTCGCCGATATTGTGAGAGAGCGAGCGAATTGCTTGCCATGTATCTTGTTTTTCTGGGTCTTTCGGTTTTATTGGGATATAAAAGCGGACGCGCGAATGATCAGCATCAATTTTCTTAATCGCTTCAACTCGTAAACCGCCTTTTGCAATGCGATTCACTTCATCATCAAAAACATCACAAAGTCGTTTTACAAATATTAACGGCAAAATATAGTCTTTGAATTTACCTGCATCTTTTGACCCACGAATTGCACATGCAGCGTCCCATATCCAGTTTTCAAGTGACTTTTCTTTTTGGTTGTCTATTTTTGCCATTTTATTCCTTGATTAAATCATCAACGCCCACATCTAATGCTTTGGCAATTTTGGTCAATGTTTCTATTGTCGGATTCTTGTTAACACCATTTTCAATCTTAACTATGGTGTTGAGTGATAAATCCGCAAGACGAGCAATTTTTTCAAGTGAAAGCCCCTTTTCACCTCGGAGTCTCTTTAAATTAATAGAAATATTGTTTGACATAATTCCTGTGGTTCATTAATATTGTAGTATATAGAATATATTATATATCCCTCATTCTTGATACTATAATGATAACCATTTTAATCAGCTTTGTAAACCAGTTATTAGGGAGTTTCCCGTAGTAAGCGCGCGCTGGGATGGGTGGGGCAAGCGCATTATTGTTTTCGCCCTCTCTCCCCCCCCACCTAAACTTTTCAAAATCCCTCAAATCTCCTAAAGCTGCCAAGAGCATCCAGCCCAATCACTATCCGCCCAAATTCACCCGAGGGGTGCCAAAGATCCCGAATTAAAAAAAATGTGCTTGTTTTAAAAAACGCAATAATGTTTTATGCTTCAAATCGCTCAAAGTAGGTTCGAGCGGAGTCGAGAACACACCACCATAGTAAATTTAACTTGTTTACATCTTTTACCCCAACTGCTCGCTCTGCTCGTTTGTAGAGTTCTGTAAAGGGTTTCTTTAGTTCAATATACAGTTTACTATCCAAGATAGTGCGGTTCCTGTGCGAAAAGCACAGAAAGCATAAGGATGTATTACAATATTTCATCAATATATTCTTATGCTTTGAGCCATAAGGTTTGATCCCGATAGGGAAAAAAAGCGAGATTTAAATTGTCAGTGTAGTACTGAAAAGAAAGCATTTGATATATACCACAAAGGATACGAGGAGGAATTTATGCTAAAATATTTCATTTACTGCAGAAAGTCATCCGAGGAGGAGGAACGGCAAATTTTGTCGATCGAGGCTCAACTCCAAGAACTTAGAGATTATGCTAAACAAAACGATCTATTTATCATCAAGGAGTTTACAGAGAGCCGAACAGCTAAGGAGCCGGGACGGCCAATATTCAATCAAATGCTTTCTGAAATTGACCAAGGCAAGGCTTCGGGAATCGTAGCTTGGAATCCTGATAGATTAGCCAGAAATAGTATTGATGGCGGAAGAATAATCTATCTGGTTGATACCGGCAAGATTGAAAGCTTAAAATTCCCGACATTTTGGTTTGATACAACACCTCAAGGCAAATTTATGTTAAGCGTTGCCTTTGGTCAAGCCAAGTACTATACCGACAATTTAAGAGAAAACATTTTGCGAGGAATTAGACAGAAGTTAAGGCGTGGTGAAATGCCGGCCAAAGCTCCACTTGGATATTACAACGAACCGAGATTGAGAACTATCGAACCAGACAAAACAACATTCAATAAGATGAAGCACATTTTGGAGCTTTTCGCCAAAGGCAACCACACCTTAACTAAAATCCGAGATGAAATGTTTACTCTCGGCTTAGTTGGCCGGTATGGCAAGCCACATAGCTTATCTTCAATACCTGCCATACTATCCAATCCTTTCTATTACGGTATGTTTAGATTTAACGGCGAGCTGATCCAAGGCTCGCACAAGCCGATGATTTCTAAGAAACTTTTTGACAAGATACAATTGGCGATTAGAGAAAACGGTAAACCTCGGAAGATCAAACCAAAGCAAAAAGTCTTTCCATTTGTAGGTTTTGCTAAATGTGGAGATTGTGGCTATATGATAACTGCCGAACTAAAGATCAAACCAAGTGGACGGGAATATATTTATTATCGTTGTACCAAGAAAAGCAAAACCTATAAATGCGGTCAGCATGACTTTTTGCGTGAAGAAGCCTTTGCCAATCAAATACTCGACTACTGTCAAAAAGTTTCTATTCCTGATGAGTGGAGAGACAAGTTTCTAGGTAAAGTGGCAGAGTGGGAACAAGAAGAAAACGACTCATCGGGAATTTTCGTTCAAAAGCTTAAAGAAAAGCTCCAAGAGATAGCTGTTAAAATAGATCGGTTATCAAACGGCTATCTTGAGGGAGCTTTTGAACTTCGCGAATACCATATCAAGAAGAATGAATTAGTTGAACTAAAAAAGACCATCGAAGAAGAATTAAGCGATTTTGAACGAAAAGGAAATCATCGGCTCGAACTCTTAAAGGATTGGATAATCGAGGCCAACAGAGCCGATAATCTCGCTAAAACAAAAAATTTCCTCGAAATGAGAAATTTTTTGAAAACCGCCGGCTCGGACCGCACTATCTTGGACGGTAAACTGCATATTGAACTAAAGAAACCCTTTACAGAACTCTACAAACGAGCAGAGCGAGCAGTTGGGGTAAAAGATGTAAACAAGTTAAATTTACTATGGTGGACCCGATCAGGCTTGAACTGACGACCTCATCGCTGCCAGCGATGCGCTCTAGCCAACTGAGCTACGGGCCCATATTTATAAATAAACAAGATACAAGATACAGTAACCAAACAAAAATCTATTATCAAATGTCGGACATTGTATATTGCATAATGAATAATGAATTATGTATAAAGAAATATCAAAGAAACAATTATCTTATCAACTTATACAATATATCATATCAAAATAGGAAATTCCATGATTGGGCGCCGCCCCGGTACATCTGGTACTTATGGGGCGGCAACGATGATACGCGGGAAGAACTCGGTCCCGCACTCGCGACACACAAGTGGCGTGTCGCGATCGTTAAATTCGTGTGGAGTGCCGCACAAGGGACAGAGACACTCGTCAGAACGTCTTGTGTAAGATAACTCGTGAAAAGAGCGGAGCAAATCAGCCTCTTCAGCTTTTCTTTGCATTTCTTTTCCATATCGAGTGAGCCTGATCTCTCCCCACGCAGCAACAACAGGATAACTGCCTTGTGGAGGTGTAAAATCAGGGTGATCACTCCTGTATGCAGCGAGCGCAGCAGAGATAGCCGCATCCTCGTTGCTAGGTCTGTTAACTCGAATCCATCTGTACTCATTACACCAGGGAAGATAAACCCTGGCAGACTGCGTGTGGGTGCTAGGCACAATTAATTGCCCCTTTCAGTAAATTATATACCACAAACGAGCTGCATCGTCAACTTGCCTGAGGCTGAATAATCTAGTATTATAAACATAATAACCAAGGAAAAGTATGGCTAAGAAATATAATTTCAAAAAAATAGAGGTCAAATGGCAAGAGATTTGGGAGAAATCAAATGTTGGTAAAGCAAGAGATTTTGACCAAAAGCCGAAACATTATAATCTTATCGAATTCCCCTACCCTTCCGGTAGCGGCTTGCATGTAGGTCATTGTATGGGATTTGGTGCTAGCGATGCCTATTGCCGTATGAAACGTATGCAGGGCTACAATGTGCTGTTCCCTGTTGGCTGGGATGCCTTTGGTCTGCCAACAGAAAATTATGCTATAAAAACAGGAGTTCATCCTAGATTAGCTACTGAGCAAAACATCGCTAATTTTCGCCGTCAGATGAAATCGCTGGGCTTTGCTTTCGATTATGATCGCGAAGTAGATACTACTGATCCTGACTATTATAAGTGGACACAATGGATATTTTTACAATTTTATAAACATGCTGTAGTTGATGGAAAATTAGTTAAGGTTGCCGATGACGATACAACTACCCCCCGACTCGCTTATCAGGCGGAGATGCCGATAAATTGGTGCCCGTCATGCAAAATTGGCTTGGCCAATGAAGAAGTAATCAACGGCAAGTGCGAGCGTTGTGGCGAAACAACCGAAAAACGTATGCAGAAGCAATGGATGTTACGTATTACGGCTTATGCTGACAGATTAATTGATGATTTGAATACGGTTGATTATCTCCCCAAGATCAAAACACAGCAGACAAATTGGATTGGACGATCAACAGGAACTAATGTAAAATTCGAAATCCGAATGTCGAAATCCGAAACAAATACGAATGAAAAACAACCAAATCAAAAAGAATACATTGAAGTTTTTACTACGAGGGCGGATACTTTATTTGGTTGTACTTATCTTGTATTGTCTCCAGAACATTCTTTGATAAAAAATCTTGGTTATCATATTCAAAATTTTGAAGAAGTTCAAAAATATATTAGTTCAGCTAAGAAGAAATCTGATTTAGAGCGCACGGAATTGCAGAAGGAAAAGACTGGAGTAAAATTATTTGGAATCTATGCGATAAATCCAATAAATAATGAAGAAATTGATATATATGTTGCCGATTACGTTTTGACGAATTATGGTACAGGTGCGGTGATGGCAGTACCGGCTCATGATGAGCGCGATTTTGAGTTTGCTAAAAAATATAAAATTCCAATAAAGTGGGTAATCAAGCCATCTACAACATCTGATATGGCTATTACCCAAAAAATTGACGATACTGGGACAGACAAAGTAGTTGGTGATGCAGTGGCTTATTTCTCTAAGTCAGAACCAGTAAATGATGGGTTTAACAGAAAAATTGACCGCATCTCTTATGGAATCTCTGAGTCAGCATATACTAGAAAGGGTACTTTGTTTAATTCCGCAGTTTTCAATGGTTTAACCTCAGAACAAGCTATAACCAAAATAACAGAAAAACTAAAAGAACTTGTGGCAGGAGATTATGCTGTTAATTACAAATTACGTGATTGGATATTTAGCAGACAACATTATTGGGGAGAGCCGATACCAATAATTCATTGTAGTAAATGTGGTACATTGCCAGTGGCTGAAAATCAGTTGCCAATTAAGTTGCCCAATGTTGAAAGATATGAGCCAACTGATACAGGAGAGTCTCCTTTAGCAACAATATCTGATTGGGTAAACATTAAATGTCCTATATGTGGCGGTAATGCTAAGAGAGAAACAGATACCATGCCAAATTGGGCAGGATCTAGTTGGTATTTCTTGGCTTATGCGATGAAAAATATTAAAAATAAAAAATCAAATATAAAAAATATATTTGAATCAGATAAAGCTGAAATTAAATATTGGATGCCGGTGGATTTGTACAATGGCGGTATGGAACATACTACTTTGCATTTATTATATTCGAGATTTTGGCATAAGTTTTTGTATGATATGAAAGTTGTACCTACCAGTGAACCTTATGCCAAGCGCATAGCACATGGAATTATTTTAGGTACGGATAATCAAAAAATGAGTAAATCTAAAGGAAATGTTATAAATCCCGATGATATTGCTAAAGAATACGGGGCTGATTCATTGCGTGCTTATGTTATGTTTATTGGACCATACGATCAGGAATCAGCATGGAATATGAATGGCATTGCTGGAGTATATAGATTTCTTAATCGTGTCTGGCATAACGCCAATAAAGCAAAAAATATTGAGATAGATGAAGATCTTTTGGTTCCATTAAATAAATTAATCAAAAAATGCACAGAAGATATAGAAAATTATTCTTTAAATACTTATATTGCAGGTTTAATGGAATTCAATAATTTATTAAGCCAGAAAGATAAAATATCAAAAAACCTGTTGAAAATTTATTTACAGCTACTCTCCCCTGCTTGTCCACATATTGCTGAAGAGTTATGGAAAGAAACTGAAGGCACAGAATCAATATTTTTATCTGCATGGCCGAAATACGATGAAAAATATTTAATCGAAAATAAAATTGAAATTGTAATTCAAATAAACGGTAAAGTGAGACAAAAATTATCTGTTCATTGTGATATAACTGACGATAAATTAAGATTATTAGCGATGGAAGATGCTAAAATTAAAGAATTAATTTCAAACAAAGAAATCAAAAAAGTAATCGTTGTTCCCAAAAAATTAGTTAGTATTGTATTGTAACTATTGCGTATTTGATTAAAATGTGTAATAATGTCATAGTAATAATCAGTAAAATATATATAAATTATGGCAGAACCAAAGAAACGAACAAATAGATCTAAGCGTAATATGCGTCGCATGCACGATAAGACTTCATTGCCTTCTTTAATTTATTGTCCCGAGTGTCATGCAGCCATGTTGAAACATCATGTGTGTAATGAATGTGGGAGTTATAAAGGTCAAAAAGTTATTGCAAAAGAAGAAGTTGTTAAAATAAAAGCTGAAGAAAAAGAATAGAATTATGAATCGACATCTTTCAAGAATAATAATCATGCAAACTTTATTTGAGCATGATTTTAGAGATAATTCAGAAATTGAAGTCATAAGAGATCGCAATCTCGATGAATATAAAAATAAGGCAGACGTTGATTTTGTGTGCAAAAGTGTAGATGGTGTATTAAGAGATAAAGAGATGCTCGATCAAATGATTGCTGATTCTGCACCCGAATGGCCGTTGGATCAAATCTCCAACGTCGACAAATCCACATTGGAGCTGGCAATATTCGAAATGCTTAATTATAAAGATACTCCTTATAAAGTAATAATAAATGAGGCTGTCGAATTAGCTAAACAATTTGGCGGAGAATCATCATCAAAATTTGTAAATGGTGTTCTTGGTACAGTCTTTAATAAGATAAGTAAAACAAATGACAATAAATGATTTTGAAAATCAAATAGGAATTGAATTTTCCAATAAAAGTTTAATTGAAACAGTTTTTACGCATCGGTCTTATCTCAATGAGCATCGGTCTCTGGATATTGAACATAATGAAAGATTGGAATTTCTTGGAGACGCTGTTCTTGAATTGTGTGCAACACAATATCTTTATTGTACATTTCCAGATAAAGCTGAGGGAGAAATGACTAATTGGAGGAGTGCGTTGGTAAAGGGAGAATCGTTATCTGCTGAAGCGAAAAGACTAGGCATGAATGATTTACTAAAAACATCTAGAGGTGAATCTAAAAATACTGGTAAAGCAAGAGATCTGCTTTTAGCAAATGCTCTCGAAGCATTAATAGGTGCAATCTATTTAGATAAAGATTATAAAACTGCTTATGAATTTATTGAGAAAAATGTGTTATATAAACTTCCAGACATTTTAAAACAAGGCTCTTATTACGATTCAAAAAGCAAATTCCAAGAGATGTCACAGGAATCTTTAGGCATTACTCCTACTTATGAAATGATCTCAGAATCTGGTCCTGATCATTCTAAAATATTTGTCATGGGGGCTTATCTTGGAGATAAAAAAGTTGGTGAAGGTGAAGGACCATCTAAGCAAAGAGCCCAATCAGAAGCTGCGAAAAATGCATTACAAAACTGGGACAATATAATACACAAAAAATAATCTAATATGTTTTTGGATAATTTTAAGTTATTCCCACTTGATATTAGACCAACCCCAATCTTGCAGTTTTCGAGATTCATCAGCCGATGCAGATGGTGTGTCTGCGTAAGTGCTTAGAATAATCCCAATTAGTGTATGCCCTTCTCTTTCAACCGCAGACACTAAACAATGACCGGCTTCAGGCATATAACCAGTTTTTACACCAATGGCACCTATATATTTATACTCATTGACTAAACGATTGGAATTATCAAGCTGATGATAAATAGTGCCGTCGATATTTTTGGCTACATATTTTGATAAAGAAGTAATTTTAGAAAAAGTATCATTTTTTAAAGCAATTCTCGTAAGAGTAAATAAATCTTTGGCAGTAGAATATCCACTTACATCTAAACCGGCAGGGTCTTTATAAAAAGTGTTTGTCATGCCCAATTCACTAGCTTTTTTATTCATAGCCATTAAGAATTGTTCGATTCCTTGATTATTAGACATATGTTCTGCTAAGGCATAGGCTGCGTCATTCCCTGATTTGATTAACAAACAATGTAGTAACTCACTAACTGTAATTTTTTCTCCAGTTCTAAGAAAAACATCTGCTCCAATTTGATTGCTGGCTGTTTCTGAAACATTAACAATCTCGTCGAGTTTATAATTTTCAAGAACAAGTAAAGCTGTCATAATCTTGGTAGTAGAGGCTATCGGTACTTTTTCATTTTCTTGATATCTTAGTAAGGTTTTCCCACTATCGTAATCACCTAACAAATAATAACGACTCTGTATGTCGGGTTTAATAGAAAATGGAATTATTTTTGGAGAAGGTAAAATTTCTGGAAAACCGATAGAATCGATACCGACTGAAGCAACAACCTTTGAATTGTTGCCAGTTTCCAATTTGGCTATAGCTTGGTCATACTTATTAGATAAACCAGACATTCCGACAACATTAAAAAATATCGACAATAATATCAATGGTTTTTCAATCATAATATATCTTCAACTTTAATAGGTTTAAATTCTCCTGGTTTCAGGTTTAAATTGTAAATATCTAAATTGCCTATACCGATTCTAAGTAATTTATCAACAGACAAACCTATTTTACCACACATTTTTCTTATTTGTCGATTATATCCTGTGATTAACTCCAAATTTAAAGATATTTTTTTAGCATCGATCTTATGTATCTCTGTAACTTTATGCACTGTCATTGTTTTTCCATCAATTATTATGCCGTGTTCAAGCTGTTGTTTAATCCAATTAAGTGAATTTTTTTTAATAAAAGATGCAGTTATTTGATATGTTTTAATATGAGCTTTACTAGGGTGAATCAACTCATTGGTAAATTTGCCATCATTGGTCAGTATGATTAAACCTTCTGAATCAGCATCAAGGCGTCCTATGGGATAAATTCTTGATTTGCTTTTGACCAAATCTGTAACACTAGCTCTACCTTTTTCGTCATAAGCTGTAGAGACAACTCCTATGGGTTTATAAAGTGCCCAATATTCATAAGAAATCTCATTCTTATTAATATTTTTTCCTTTAACTCTAATAACATCAGATTCAGGATCTACTTGATCACCATGCTTAGCAGTAAGATTATTAATTCTTACAGCTCCGCATTCAACCAACTCATCAGCTTTACGCCGTGAGCATATTCCCATATCAGCAATATATTTATTAATTCTTAACATAGTCATTTTTTCTAAAAGTTATTTTTATTAGGTATAAAATCATGAGCACGGTAATAATTAAAAGCGAAGAAAATATGCCTAGATATTTGCCGTTTTCGATAATATAATGAATATCATAAGTGCTACTATAAATATAAAATCCTCTATTGTAAACAATTATTGGGAATGATAATAGTATTAAAAGTGAAATAATTGTGGCGATTGAGTGAGATATTAAAAAGTATTTATTGTTATTTTTTATTTTAGAAATCAGTTTAAATATAATATTGCCTATAAATAAAGGGGATAAAATAAATAATAATAAAGTAGTAAAAAATCCAATAATTATATCAATCACATATTCTGGTTGCTTGTAAAAAGGCAAAGGGTAAACATTGTTATTGGTGTCATTTCGAATAATTAGATCATCAGTGATAGACGAAACATCATTGCTATATAACCTTGTTAAAAACATTTTTCCAGTTGGATTGAGCCATTTTTTTTCTGTAGCGTTATCAACTATAGATGAGATTTCATCCTGTTTTAACCAATTTGCGTATGATAAAGTAAAGTCATTGGCAATTACTTTGTTATCTGATAACACATAGAGACTAGCGCTAATCGGCGAATACCAGTCCATATTATTTTCAGTTTTATATGCATTCTTTTGATGTTCATTGGCAAGATTTGTTAATTTCATTGGGTAGATTATGCGATCTGATGAAAAAGAGAATCTTAACGGTGTGATATTTCCGCTAGCTAAATTGCTAGCTACTTTTTCAGATTCGGTTAACTCTGGTCTTATTTTTGATATAACAAAATACCAATCATTGTCAGTATAATCTGATAAAAAATAACTTTGTTCTTCGGGGAAAGTGTATCTATTTTCTTTCATCCATTGCGATAAAACATTTTCGTTACTGGCTTTAAGGATGGTAGTGTCATATATATCAATATTTTTTCTTTCAATTATCTCAATAGTTGGCTCAATTGAATCATAAGCAGTATTAAAAGATTTTGTAGAGAATGACTGTGTGCCAGACTTTATCCTAGCAATATTATTTAAATTCTCAAATATTGATGCTGTAGATTTATTGACCTCTGGTTTGGAAGGTGTAGGTACTACCCATGTAAAATCTTCTGAATTACCTTGATAACTGGTGGAAATTACTAAATCTTCAATGCCATTATGATAGTAAATAAAAGCTTTTTGGTCTTTTTCAAAAGTATAGTAGTCAGGAGGCACAAAAACTCCGCCATCTGCTTTGGCACAAGAAATACTTAAGATGCTAATAATAATTGCCAAAAAAATCGAAAGTAAAATTTTCCTCATAATACCCTCCTTTAATAAAAATATATAATAATATTTCAAAATAATATTAACATATTCGCAATAATAATTATCACTTTTTTTAGTCGTTTGTCTCCGTTTGTTTGCCTTTAAGTGCTTTGCCTTTGGCTTCTTTGGCTAATTCAATGTGAACTTCTTTGAGTTGAGATTCATTAATCGGTGATGGCGCACTCATCATAGGATCTCTAGCGTCGCCAGTTTTTGGAAAACAAATACTTTCGCGAATTGCTTCTTCGCCTGCCAAAATCATAACAACTCTATCAAGACCACTGGCAATACCACCATGAGGTGGAGCTCCATATTCAAAAGCCTCAAGCATATGACCAAATCGGCGTTTTATCTCGTCTTTGGGAATTTGCAGAATATTAAAAATCTTATTTTGAAGATCCTTATTATGAATTCGAATTGAACCACCAAAAATTTCAAAACCATTGAGTGCGAGATCATATCCGTAAGAACGGACTTCTTCTGGTTTGGTATCTAATAAATTAATATCTTCTTTATTTGGTGAGGTAAAAAGATGATGAGTTGAAACCAATTTTTTATCTGTTTTGGAATACTTAAACATGGGGGCATCTATAATCCATGCAAAAGCAAATTCTTTTTTGTTATTTTTGTTTTTGCGTAAGTCAGGTTTGTCAGTATTATATTTTTCCATAGACTCAGCGTAAGTAATACGAGGAAAAGGTTTTTGAGTAATTATAGCGTTTGGTACCAATTTTTCTATCATTTCAATCATCATTGGTTCGATAAGATCCCAAATATCTTCTTGGTTTACGAAGCTCATTTCCATATCGAGTTGGGTAAATTCTGGTTGTCTGTCTCCTCTTTGGTCTTCGTCACGGAAACAGCGAACAATCTGAAAATATTTTTCGATGCCACCAACCATTAACAGTTGTTTAAATTGCTGAGGGCTTTGTGGTAATACATAAAATTCTCCAGGATAAAGACGAGAAGGAACAATAAACTCTCTAGCACCTTCTGGAGTAGATTTAGTCAGATACGGCGTTTCTATTTCTCGAAAATCACGTGCCCAGAGATACTCTCTGATAAACCGGACAATCTCGTGTCTTAAATTGATTATCTTGTTAACTCGATTGCTACGGATGTCTAAATAGCGATACTTTAGTCGTAGCTCTTCATCTACACCTTTAGTGTCTTTATCTATCTCAAATGGTGGAGTTTTGGCTGAATTGAGTATTTCAATATCAATGGCTTCCATCTCTATTTTTCCCGTAAGTACATCTTTATTAACCATTTTATCGGGTCTTTTGTTAATTTTGCCTTCAATGCTAAGTACCCATTCAGGACGAACATTAGTAATTTTATCATAAGCTTTTGAACCAGGGACGAATACTATTTGCAGTAATCCTGTTCTGTCGCGTAAATCAATAAACACAATTTTACCATGATCTCTACGGCTATGTACCCAGCCGGAGACTGTAACGATTTCGTTGATCTTGTTTATTGTTTCTTTATTCAAAATTCTTTTCATAGTACCTTGTGTTAAATTAAATATCAAAGTTTTATAATATAATAAAAATTATTGATCTCTGAGCTTGGCTTTGTGTTTTTTACAAACTAATGAAGTGATAAGCTCGATAATATGGTTAGCTTCATTATCTTTAAGCGTATGATCATTCGCTTGCAAATAAATGTGATAAGCCAAATTTTTCTTATTAATACCGAATTTGTCTGATGAGAATTCATCAAATAATTCTACATAACATATCAAATTAGATGAATTATATATATCTTCTATAACATCTTCAGACTTAACATTATTATCAATAATAAAAGCTAGGTCTCGGTTGACCGAAGGATATTTCGAGATTGGTCTATAGACAATCTCTTTATGCGATGTTTTTAAATTTAATTTAGTTTCATCAATATTCATAACTTTAGTAATACTAGTAAGGTCGATTTCAATGATATAAACAAAAGGCTTTTTAATTTTAAAATTTTTTAATTCATCTCGCGATAATTCTTTATAACTATATACTACTTTGTCTAGTTCAAATATTTCCTTAATTTTGGAAATAGCTTTGTCTAAATGCTTTTTAGCATTATTTCCTGATGTTGCTATGCATAATTTAGAAATCTCGCTATCTTCAGTAAATACATTGCCAATTTCAAATAATAGCACTGGGTCAAAAGTTGGATTTTTTGCTATGGCAGTAAGCGTGCCAGGAATTAATGATTTACGTAAATATTTATTTTCTGGAGAAACTGGATTAGCAACTTCTAATAAATCTTTTGCCGAGATTTGTGCTACGGTTAAATCTTTTTCTGACATAAAAGCATAACTGTAATTTTCAGAAAATCCCATATTAACTAAAATGTCTTTTAAGTATTCTTTATAAAAATATGATGATTTGTGATAATTATTACTTTTTTTGAGTGGTTGTAATTTTACTGAATCGAGACCATATAATCTTACGACTTCTTCAGCTAGATCTTGCCAAATAGCAATGTCATGTCGCCATGATGGAACCTCTATAGTATTATCATGTGCCTTAAAACCTAAATGGTTCAGATATTGCTTAATGACTTCATCACTAATTGATGTTCCAAGTAAATTATTAATATTTTTTGAGCAATATTCAATATTATTTTTATCAAAATTTGTAGTATTTTTTACAATACCATTTAAAATGTTACCACCTGTCATCTCTTTGATCATTTTAGATGCTTTATTTAATGCATATTCAATTATATTTGCATCTATATTTCTTTCAAAACGGTAACTAGCATCAGTAGATATACCTAGTTTTTTTGAAGATTTTCTTATAGAAATAGAATCAAATTGAGCAGCTTCAACAACAACATCACAAGTTGCTTCATCTATGCAAGAATTAACTCCACCAATAATGCCAGCTATAGCAATAGCTTTCTCTCTATCAGAAATTACTAATGTATTGGAGGGTAAATTGTATGTTTGTCCGTCTAGTGCTGTTATTTTTTCGTCTTTTTTGGCGTTTCTTACAATAATTTCCTTACCGGCAATTTTTGAGGCATCAAAGGCGTGAAGTGGTTGACCTAAATCAAGCATAATATAATTCGTAGCATCTACAACATTATTTACTGGTGAAATGCCACATAACTTGAGTTGTTTTTGCAGCCAATCTGGTGATGGTGCTATTTTTACATTCTTAATTATTCTAGCATAATAATTTGGGCATAACTTACTATTATTGATTGATAATTTGAGATTATCAGAGGTTCTCTCTGATATCATGTCTAAGGATATAGGATTTTTGGATAAATTTTTATTTAAACAAGCAGATATTTCTCGTGCTATACCAAAATGCGACAAGCAGTCTCCTCTATTGGGTGTAATTTCTAGGTCCATAATCAAATCGGAGCCAAAATATTTGAGAATAGGAGCACCTAACTGGCAATTGTTATCTAAAATTTTAATTCCGTTATGATCTTTGCCTAACCCAAGTTCTTTTTCAGAACATAACATACCAAATGAGGTTGTGCCTCGAATAACTGCTTTTTTTATAATTAAATCTCCAATTTTGGCACCAATCTTTGCCAAAGGTACAATTTGACCGATTTTAATGTTTGGTGCACCACAAACCACTGAGTACTCTGATTTGCCATCATATACTGTAGCAATCTGTAGTTTATTAGCGTTAGGATGACTAACAATATTGATAATTTTCGCAACGACAATTTTATCGTCGAGTGTATGGTAATATGAATCAACAAGAGTACCTGACTGCGTTAGAGTATTCATTAATTCATTATCGGTTAATGTTGTTTGGATATATTTTTCAAGCCAAGTTCTTAGTACTAGCATAATAGCCTACTATTTTAATTAAATTGTTTTAGTAATCTTAAATCACTGGCACGGAATAATCTTATATCATTAATTCCGTATTTAATCATAATGGGACGTTCTATACCCGGACCGAAAGCAAAACCGGAGTATTTATCTGGATCGATTCCCATATTTTTAATTACTGTTGGATGTACCATGCCGGCTCCGCCAAGTTCGAACCATTTACCGTTAAACATTAATTCAAATTCTATGCTTGGTTCAGTAAATGGAAAATGATGTGGTCTAAAACGGACTTTTACATTTTTGCCGTATAATTTTTGGTAAAATTCATTCAATATCCAAAGAAGCTGTCCTAAGTTTACGCCTTTGTCTATATATAATCCCTCAAGTTGAATAAATGTAGTTTCGTGACCTGAATCAGTAGCTTCGTTGCGATAGCATACGCCCGGAACTACAGTTTTAATAGGAGGTTTTCTTTTTTCTCCATATCTAACTTGAGAATTTGAAGTTTGGGTTCGTAGTAAACGACCGTCTTTTAGCCAAAAAGTATCCTGCATGTCTCGAGAAGGATGACTAGATGGAACGTTTAGCGCGTCAAAATTGTACCATTCGGTATCAACCTCAGGTCCTTCGTATACATCGAAACCTAAAGATTCAAAAAATTTTATTGACTCTCTAAGTATTTGTGTTACTGGATGAAGACTACCTTTATTTGTCATAATAATTTCCTCTTAGTTTGAAAAAACAATTCTAACATAAGTATTGCTATTGTAAGCGGTACCCCTATCCAAATATCTAATAATTTTAATCCTTTTAACAACAAGACTATTGTTGTAGCAGTACTAATTATGCTTGCTTGTCTGATGCTTGGCCAAAAAAGCATATATACTGTTTCTTTTTTTAAAACTAATATTTTTGTATAGAAAATCGCAAATGAAAGGATTCCGCAAATTGATACAAATAATGAAATATAAAAAATTATATGCTGATAAAGCTGAGCAGTATAGGGGTTATAATTAAATACACTTAAAGCTGTAGATGTGGTAGCGATAAATGTTATCGAAAATAACATAAAAAGATTTTTCTTTAGCATATATGGATTATATCAAATCATAGCAGTCATATAAATATCATGAGCTAAAATAACAAATTTTATATAGAAATATCATTAAATTACAAATTAGTTTTTATAAATCTTACAATGTTTTTAACATGTTTAAATATTTTCATTATTAGCACTTAAAACCGTTAAAATTTTATAAAAATTTATAAATTTAGTTATTAAAGAAAAACTTAGTATTTATTTCAATAATTTATCTATCTTTTGATAATTTGTTTCTGAATTGTCTAGAGTGAATCTTAGCTCGGGAATTTTTCTTAAGGCAACATTTTTTGCAAGTTTCATTCTAATAAATTTGGCTGAATTATTTAATTCTACGACAAAATTATTGTTATCTGATAATACACTAATAAACACAATGCAAATAGATAAATCTGTAGAAGTGTTTACTTCTGTAATAGAAAATATAGTATCCGGATATTTATCCTGAAGAAAATATGCTAAAAAATAATTTATACTGGAATTAATTTTTTCTATGCCTTCATTCATAAACTTGTAGAAAAAAATCGTGTTGCCACGATTTTTGATTATCTCTTTGACCACTGAGGAGCTCGTCTGGCCTTTTTTAAACCAGGTTTTTTTCTTTCTTTTTCTCTAGGATCTCTAGACAATAAACCAGATTTCTTGAGAGAAGATCTTAAATCTTCATTATATTCAACTAATGCTCTAGCAATACCCAATCTTATAGCTTCTAATTGTGCAACCCAACCGCCACCAGAAACTTTAGCACTGATGCCAAAAAATGAACTTTTGCCAACGGCCTCTAATGGTTCTATCACTGTTTTAGGTAGTTCGGTTGGCTTATCATTAACAATAATATTTTTATTATCACTGTAAAGCCTAACGCGTGCGACAGCCGTCTTTCTTCTTCCTGTTCCATAATAATATTTATTATTGCTCATATTATTCCTCAAATTTAACATTAACGTGTGGATGCTTGTTGTCTGAGTAAACTTTGAGACGTGCAATTCTGTTATCTCTGAGTTTATTTTTAGGAAGCATACCCGCGATAGATTTTTTTATTTGATCAACAGGTGACTTCAACATTGATTCTGAAAGTGAATATTCTTTCATATTACCAATATAGCCTGTATGTTTGTAATACATTTTTTGATCAAGTTTTCTTCCAGTAAATTCGACTTTCGATGCGTTGATTAATACTACATAATCACCTTGGTCGAAATTCGGCAAATATTCTGCTTTTCCTTTGCCTATTAGTAGATTTGCTACATGACTAAGTTCACGACCAAATATTTTACCATCGAGATCGATCAAATACCACTTTCTTTCATTATTTTTAATCTGTGTCATAATTATTATTTTTTAGTTGATTTTTCGTTGTCTTTTTCGTTTTTAGTATTATTCTTGGGTTTTTGGGTAAAGATATTATTTTCGTTTACATATACTTTTTTGTCAATAAGTTCTAAAATCGCTTTTGGTGCTGAATCGCCAACACGATAACCGTTTTTGTAAATCTTGATAAAACCTGAGTTTTTCTTAGCATATCGTGGAAGAAGCTCTTTAATTGTTTTTTGAGTTGCTTTGGTATCAAAAAAAATGGAGTCTAAATATCTAACAGTATTTAAATCTGTATTTCTGGCTCTAGAAAGTACGGTGTCTACAAAAGTTTTAACTTCCTTGGCTTTGGACAACGTGGTTTCGATAGATTCGTACAATATCAAAGAAGTCGCAAGGTTTCTAATCAAACTTTTTCGGTGTGAATTTTTTCTACTCAGCTTTCTCATCTTGACCTATCAATTCTTTAATTTCTTCAATTCCTTTTTTACCTAGACCCTTGATTTCTGACAATTTTAAATCTGATAATCTATATAATCCAGCAAGAGTTTTTACTCCAGAGCTAATCAATGCATTAGTAGTTCTGGGAGATAAACCAGCATCTTCAATTTTTGTTTTGGGATCTATTTCATCATTAATATCTTCTGAGTCATCAACGGTTAGGTTTTCGTTCTCTTCATCATATTTTATATATTCTTCAACCATAATTTCTTTGGGTTCTTCATTGAAAGCAAAAACTTTATAATGTTCAATCAATATATTAGATGCATCTATCATACATTCTCGAGGAGAAATGCTACCGTTAGTAGTAATTTCTAAAATTAGCTTATCGTAATTAGTCATTTGACCAACACGAGTATTTTCTACTTCAACCTTGACTCTTTCAACAGGAGAAAAAGCTGCGTCAACAAGAATTCTACCTAATTCTGTATCAGCTAAAACATTATCAGTCGATCTAAATCCGCGATCTTTTTCGATTGTTACTTCAAGTTCAAACTCTGCATTTTTATCTAAGGTAGCGATTGGAGAGTCTGGATTCATAATTTCAATATCGCTATTTTTAGAAAAATCTCCAGCTACTACTTGACCAGCATTGTTTGCAGATAACGTTAATCTAACTGGTTCCCATGTGTAGGATAAAAATTGTACAGTCTTAAGATTTAACATTATCTCTACCATATCTTCTTTGACATGTGGTATCGAAGTAAATTCATGAGGTACATTTTCGATTTTAAATGAAGTTATAGCTGCTCCAGGTATAGAAGATAAAAGAACTCTTCTTAAAGAATTACCTAAAGTGTGACCATAACCTGGAAATAGCGGTTCAATAATAATACGAGAGGTTTTCTCGTCTATTTTTTCTTCTTTTATCATTGGAAGACTAATTTTTTCCATTATTCTCCTTCGTTCCTATTCTAGAATTTATCGTGAATAAAATTCAACAACTAATTTTTCATTTATATTTAAATCAATTTCTTCTCTGGTGGGTATGTGTGAGTATTCAAATCGCTTTTTTTTGTCGTCTTTTTTGATCCATGCTGAAGTATTGATCTTGCCAAAATCGATTGCGACGTTTTTATCAAAGCTAATTGTTTGCCCCATTTTTACTTGTGCTGAAGGAGATGATAATTTTTTACCATCAACATAAGTGTGATTGTGAGATACTATTTGTCTCGCATTGCTTCTGGATATGCCTACTCCTGATCTATAAACAAGATTATCTATTCTTGATTCCAAAAGTTGTAAAAGAATTTCTGAAGTATTACCTGTCGATTTGTCTGCAAGATTGTAAATATTTTTAAGATCGCTTTCAGAAATACCGTAAATTCTTTTTATCTTTTGTTTTTCTCGTAATTGTCTGCCATATTCAGATAATTTAGAGTGACTGCTTGGACCATGTTGACCTGGAGTATACGGTCTTCTTGTCATAGCGCATTTAGCACTAAAACAACGCTCGCCCTTAAGCATTAATTTGTCACCCTCTCTTCTACATTTTTTACAAGCTTTAATCATTGTTTATTCTTATTTAAATATCTATTCAATAAAATGTTATATTCTTCTGGATTTCTTAGGTCTGCAACCATTGTGTGGAATTGGAGTCATGTCTTTGATGCAATCAATATCAACACCAGTATTAGTAAGGGCTCTTACGGCTGATTCTCTGCCGGCACCAACACCACTTACAAAAACCTGAACTTTTTTCAAGCCAAATGATTTAGCTTTTTCTAATGCGCTGGTTGATGTCATTTGGGCTGCGTAAGGTGTAGATTTTTTAGTTCCCTTAAAACCCAAAGTACCTGCTGATGCCCAAGAAATTACATTACCACTATCATCTGTGACCGTAACAATTGAATTGTTGAAAGAAGATTGAATAAAAACTTTACCCGAAAATACTGAACGTTTAATTTTCTTTTTAGTTACAGATTTACTGTTTTTTTTAGATAGTGTTTTGGCCATATTTTAACTTTATATTAAATGTTATTTTTTAGTAATTGCAATTCTTCCTGATCCAACTGCGGTTTTTTTCCCTCTTTTGGTACGTGAGTTGGTTTTGGTTCTTTGACCACGTACAGGCAAGCCCTTGATATGTCTTAAACCACGGTAACAATTGATCTCTTTGAGTCTTTTAATATTTTGAGAATTTTCTAATCTTAGATCACCTTCAACTTTATAATCATTATTGATAACTTTTCTAATTTTTTCAATTTCTGTTTCATTTAGATCTTTTACTCTGGCATCACTATCAATTCCTGACTTTTTTACAATTGATTCACTAGTATGAACACCTATACCATAAATATAAGTCAAAGCATATGAAATCTTTTTGTCATTGGGTATATTGATGCCTGCTATTCTTGCCATATAATTCCAAATTAAAAATTAAAATAATTATTATCCTTGTCTCTGCTTGTGTTTTGGATTGCTACAAATTATAAATACACGCTTCTTGGAGCTATTTCTTTTAGCTTTTCCTTTTTTGCTTCGCGAAACTACTTTACATTTATCACAAATTTTTTTAACTGAAGCGCTAACTTTCATAATTATTTTCTATAAATTATTCTTCCTTTTGATAAATCATATGGAGATATTTTCACGACAACTTTATCTCCGGGTAATATAGAAATTCGGTGCATACGCATCTTGCCACCTAACATAGCTTTAATTTTGTGTCCATTATTAAGCTCGACACTAAAAAGAGTATTCGGAAGCGACTCTAATACCACTCCTTCTAATTCTATGGTGTCTTTTTCGTTCATATTACTCATATAAAATAGCATACTTTACTATAATAGTCAATAACTTTTAAGAGGTTACTATTAAAGGATTTTTATTAGTAATTAATATGGTGTGTTCAAAATGAGCTGATCTGCTTCCATCTAAAGTTTTGATTGTCCAACCGTCTTTTTCTACAATAACTTCGCTACTTCCGATATTAACCATAGGTTCAATAGCTATAGCAATGTTACTATCTAAACGAAAACCTTTTTTAGGGAAACCATAGTTTGGAACTTGTGGGTCTTGATGTGGTTTGCGTCCTATGCCATGTCCGACTAATGCTTTTACTATGCTGAATCCATTGTTTTCAACAAAATTTAGAATTTCATATCCAATATCCCCCGTATAGTTTCCTTTAATAGCTTTTTTAATACCTTTTTCTAATGATTCAGCAGTAACTTTTAATAGTTTTAAGTCCTCTGGAGATTTAGCTTTTCCTGCAACAACTGTTTTTGCCATATCGGTAAAAATCCCTTTATAACCAGCACCAATATCAATAGACACCAAATCTCCTTCCTGTAAAACTTTCGATTTCAACGGAAGACCATGAACTATTTCATTGTTTATTGATAAACAAATAGTGGACGGAAAAGGATTATCTTTGTCGCCGTAATTTAAAAATGCAGGAACACCTCCTCGTCTACGAATAGACTCTTCGGCAATTCTATCTAATGTGTCTCCTGTGATACCTGGTTTGACAGACCTAATTACTTCATCTAAAGATTTTGAAAGAATTTTACCGCTTATTTTAAGTAGTTCAATTTCTTGGTCGTTTAAGGTAATATTCATTTGATTTTGCCTAATATTAATTGAGTTACTTCTTCTATGCTTCCACTACCATCTATCTCGTAAACGAGTCCCTTTGCTTCAAAAAAAGATTTAACTTCAGAAATTCTAGGCAGATAATTTTTTATGCGCTCTTTAACTGTATCTTCGTTATCATCAGCTCTTGAAATCATTGCGCCACCACATTTATCACAAATATTTTCTCCCATATCAGCAGTAATATGACCGCAATCGGCACAAACTTTTCGGTAAACAACCCTGTGAATAGATTCTTCTGGTGTAATATTAATTATAATAAGTTTCGGATAATTTACACCTAATTCTTCACAAATATCAAAAAAAAGATTTGCCTGATTTTTAGAAAAAGGAAAGTTATCAAAAATAATATTCCCAAATGATGAAGTTAGGCGTTTTTTAACAATATCTATTGCAACGTTATCTGGTTGTGGAATACCTTGATCATAAAGACGTTTTATCTCTAAATAGAAAGGATCATTTAAATCAGCAGTTTCTAACTCTTTGCGAATTTCATTACCCATAGAGACAACAGTCGCATCTAAAGATTTAGAAAAGATGTCAATTTGGGTTCCTTTACCGCATCCGGGTAAACCCAAAAAACAATAAATATTTATTGTTTTTTTAGAATTATCAATATTTGTCATATGTGTGCATTACTAATTGAGCGTTAATTTGTCGCATTGTTTCTATTACAACAGAAACCATAATTAATATACCAGTACCTCCAAGCACAAGAGTGTTAATGTTGGTCGCAGCTTGAACGATATACGGTAGTACTCCTATTATAGCAAGAAATAATCCACCGACAAAAGTGATTCTTGTAACAACTTTATATAAGTATTCTTTTGTTTCGGTGCCTGGTCTTAATCCAGGGATAAAACCTCCTTGTTTTTGCAAATTTTCAGAAATTTGATCTGGTTTAAAAACAATATTGGTGTAAAAATAGGTGAAAGCAAATATTAAAACGCAATATAAAGAAGCATAAAACGTATCATTTGTAAAAAGGGTACTAGTAAATTTGGCAGAGTTTTTGATCCAAATAGTTTGAGCATTTTCTAAATATTTTGCCAGCATACCAGGTACAGTCATAATAGACATAGCAAAAATAATTGGAATAACTCCAGAGATATTAACTCTAATTGGTAAATGTGAATCAATATTTCCATAACTCTTATTGTTTGAAGTGCGACGAGCATAAGATACAGGAACATTTCTCTGACCTTCTGTGATATAAATTACTGCGGCAATAGTAATTAAAAAGATTATAGCAAAGGCCATGACCCCAAATATTTTTGAAGTATCGCCAGCTGTTACTAATGATATAGTATTTTTTATCTGATCAGGGAAACTAGCTAAAATACCAAGAGAAATAATTAAAGAAATTCCGTTACCAATACCTTTTTCAGTAATTAGTTCACCAATCCACATTAGTAAAATGGTCCCAGCAGTTGCCGAAATTAGCATTACAGAAAGATCAAATACGTTCCATGTAGGAATAATCCCTTGACTTTTTAAAAGAGAAAACATACTAAATGCTTGAATAATGGCAAGCGGAATAGTGGTAATACGTGTATATTGATTTAATTTGTGTCTGCCTGTTTCGCCCTCTTTTTGTAACTGTTCAAAATATGGAATAACCATGGCTAACAGTTGAAAGATAATCGATGAAGTAATATACGGACCGACTCCCATAAGAATGATTGAAAAATTACTCATTGTGCCACCAGAAAACATGTTTAACATACCAAATATTTGGTTTTGACTAAAAAATACTCTCAATCGTTCACTATCTACGCCAGGAAGAGGAATATGAGCTAAAACTCGAGTTAGAATAAGCAACATTGTAGCTATAAGGATCTTATCTCGCATATCTTTATAGCGCCATATTTTTCGTAAGGTGGACATAATTTCCTAATAATTATTTGCTGTTCTAAGCTTCATTCTTTGAAATAGGTGTCTTTTTGGTTTCTTTATTTTTGTCGATAGCTTTTTGGGCACTTTTAGAGATCTTGATGTCTTCAATTTTGAGATAAAAATTAATAATGCCGTTAGATAATATTTTTGCTATTTCGTTTTGTTTGATTAATCCAGCGTCAATAAGAGATTGGTTGTTAATTGTATCTCCAGCTTTAAATTTTATTGAAAGATCATTTAAAGAAATAGCTTTGCAACTATTTTTATTTGACTTAAAACCTTTAATCTTTGGCAATCTCAAAGACAAATTAGATTGTCCACCCTCGAATTGCTTTGGAATATTGTGACCAGCACGTGATTTTTGCCCTTTAGTGCCTCTGCCTGCAGTTTTGCCCCGACCTGCTGATATACCTCTGCCTGGTCTAATTTTATTCTTTTTTATGGGAGTTGATAATTTCATTTCTGATTTATTCATCTTTACCTACAATCTATTATTTTGTATTAACATTATTAGCTGTTTTGCTTTCTTTCTTTTTGAGATTTTTGGCAACATTTTTGGTTTCAATGTTATGGTCATCTTTTGCCAAAGAAGTAGTTTCTGGTGTTTTGGAGTATTTTCCAAGTTCTTTTACAATTCTTTCATTGAAAGAAGTTAATGCGGAAATTGTAGCTGCAATGTTGTTGATTTTATTTCTACTGCCTAAAGATTTGGCTAGTAAGTCGGATATTCCTGCTAATTCTGCTACAACCCTTACTGAACCACCTGCGACAATGGATGTTCCGCTAGATGAGGGTTTTAAAAGAACTTTAGCAGCACCATATTGACCGATTACTTCATGAGGAATCGTACCGTTAATAATAGGTACGGATATCAATTTTTTACGTGCTTGGCTTGCAGCTTTAGCGACAGCTTGAGACACTTCATTGGATTTACCAAGTCCCATGCCTACTTTACCATTTTTGTCACCTACAACAATTAAAGCGCGAAATCTGATTCTCCGACCGCCTTTAACAGTACGTGAAACTCTGCTGACCTCAATAACTTTTTCTTCAAAAGAATCTTTTGGACCTCTTTCGGAAAACTTTTTGCGTGGTTTCATGATATTTTTTTCAAGTGGTGTCATATAGATCCTTAAAATTTAAGACCAGCGTTTCTAGCTCCATCAGCTAAAGCTTTAACTCGGCCATGATATTTATACGAATTTCTATCAAAAATTACTTTATTAATTTTAAGATCCTTAGCTTTAGATGCAATTAATTTACCTGTTTCGGAAGCCTTATCAACAGGGCATAATTTTTTAGATATGGAATTAGAGGATACTGATGTCAAAACAATGCCCCTTGTATCATCAATTAGCATAGCATATATTTGACAATTTGATCTAAAAACTGTCAAACGAATAAGTTTAGAATTTTTAGTATTAGTTGTTATAACTTTTCTTCTGTTAGAATTATTGTTCATATTAACCTTTGCTTCCTTGAGAAGCTTTCCCATCTTTTCTTTTGATAATTTCAAAATTATATCTTATTCCTTTGCCTTTATATACTTCTGGAGGTCTAACCTCACGTATTTTTGCGGCAAAATTACCTACGACTTGGGAATCAATGCCTTGAATTATGATCGAATTTTTAACTATATTTACTTCCACTCCGCTAGGAATGGTTAAAGCAATTTCATGAGAATAACCCATACTTAATATAATATTCTGACCTTCTATTCTTGCACGATAACCTGTACCTTTAAATTCAAGAACTTTTTTGATGCCGTCAGATAGTCCTGTTATGGCATTTGCAATCAAACGAGCATTTAACCCGTGTAATGATTTAGTAATTTTTTGCTCATTTTTTCTACTAACACAAATTGTATCTGATTCTATTTTGGCTTTTAAAGAAAATGGCAATTCAATTGTTTGTTCGCCTTTGCTTGACTTTAAAACAACTCTATTAGAATTAATCTCAACAGATACACCTTCGTTCACTTTTATTGGTCTATTACCTACCCTAGACATTACCATACCTCACAAATTAATTCGCCACCAGTATTTGCTTTAGCAGCATCTTTTCCAGAAATAACACCTTTGGGTGTGGAAATAATTATCAATCCCATACCTCTTAAAGGTTTTGGAAGGTCTTTTTTAGCAACATATATTCTTTGCCCAGGTTTGCTCAATCTTCGAATGTGGCTAATATTTGATTCTTTGATGCTTACATGTAAATATTTAATATTGTTGATGGATTTAACTTCAAAATTATCAATATAGCCATGTTTCTTCATCACGTTTAAAATTGCTTCCTTGAATTTTGAATAAGGAATAACAACATTACTCTTGTGTGAAGCGTAAGCGTTTCTTATTCTTGTTATTAAATCTGCAATTGGGTCTGACATATTGATCCTCTATTTATGGCTATATAATGATAATATTACCAGCTGGATTTGGTTATACCAGGAATTTCATTTTTTCCAGCTGCTTCGCGAAAACAAATTCGACACATGTCGTACTTACGATAAAATGCTCTTGGTCTGCCACAAAGCTTGCATCTTCTGACGATTCTTGTGGAAAATTTAGGTGTTCTATTCGCTTTTACTATCATTGATTTTTTGGCCATTTTTTTCTTATTTAATTAAATAATATAATTATTCTTTTTCGAATTTAAATCCAACTTTTTCTAATAAAGCTTTAGCATGTGCAGTATTTTTTGCACTGGTCATGATGTTGATCTGAAAACCAAAAATTCGTGTATTGCCTTCGTATTTAGATTCGGGCATAATAATATGTTCGCTAATTCCTATGCTGTAATTACCGTTACCATCAAAAGAACTATTCTTAAGACCCTTAAAATCTCTGACTCGTGGAAGTGCTACATTAACCAGTTTGGAGATGAAATCATACATTCGATCACCTCTTAAGGTGACTGTTAAGCCGATAGGTTGTCCTATTCTTAATTTAAATGATGATACAGCTTTGCGCGATTTATTCGTTTTAGGTAATTGACCGGTAATTTCTGCTAAAGCCTGGCGAATTTCTTCAATTGCACTGGCATCTTCTTTAATACTACCTGTTTTAGAGCTTATCACAACTTTTTTGATTTCTGGAACTGCGCAGATATTATCAATGTTAAGCTCTTTTTTAAGATCTGTTTTATATGAATTTAAATATTTATCCTTTAAATCTGACATTATTCAGCTCCTAACTCAACGCTTTTTTTACATTTTTTGCAAGTTCTAATTTTGCTATCTGCATCAATGTTGAATTCAATTTTTGATAATTTCCCACAGTTTGGGCAGATCAGCATTACATTGGATACATCAATAGGTTTGTTAAGGTCAATTATTCCACCTGAAGGATATTTTTTGCTAGGTTTAACATGTTTTTTATACATATTGATACCTTTAACAACAATTTTCCCTTCATGAGAAAAAACATTTTCAACAACACCGCTCTTACCGTTATCTTTTCCGGTAAGAATTTTTACTGTATCACCTTTTTTGATTCGTATCTTTTTCATCTTATAAAACATCTTGTGCTAATGAAATAATCTTCATAAATTTACTGCGCAATTCTCTGGCAACTGGTCCAAAGATTCTAGTACCCCGTGGTAAATTATCTTTGTCTATAATGACAGCGGCATTTTCATCAAATCTAATATAAGAACCATCTTCTCTAGCCTGTTCTTTTCTGGTGCGGACTATCACTGCTCTGACAACTTCTTTTTTCTTAACATTACCTCTCGGGATTGCTTCTTTAACAGATGCTGTAATTATATCGCCTATTCTAGCTGTCTTGAGTTTTTTGTGTCCTAGCACAGTGATACATTCTATCACTTTGGCGCCGGTATTGTCAGCAACTTTTAATTTTGTTCCTTGTTGTATCATTTTATGAAATCTTATTAATCACGATATATTTTTTATCTTTTGAAATCGGTTTAGTGGGGGCAATTTCGACTGTATCGCCGTTTTTATATTCATTTTTTTCGTCGTGAGCTTTATATTTTTTATTGAGAGTATATTTTTTGTGATATAAATTATGAGTCTTGACGCGTTCTATATCAACAACCACTGTTTTATCCATGATGTCGCTTATAACTTTTCCTCTAATAACTTTTATCTTTTTTTCAACACTTTTTGTCATATTATTCTCCACGTTTCTGATTAAGAATTGTCATAATCTGAGCTACATATATTCTGCTTTTCTTTAAATCAGATATTTTCATCCCTTTCTTACTCTCTGACTCTATCCGAAATTTTTGCTCATCTAAAGAGGCTTTATTAAGTTCTTTTTCAAGCTCACTTTGAGTCATATTCTGTAATTTTTCTAGCGTTTCGTGCTTTTTCATTTAATCCTCTTTTTGTATAAAGGTAGTTTTTAATGACATTTTATGTGAAGCTAATCTTAATGCCTCTTTGGCAATATCATGAGGTACACCATCTAGCTCGTAAATTATTTTTCCGGGTCGTACTACGGCTGCAAAGTGATCAACTGTACCCTTTCCGCTTCCCATCGGAGTTTCTGCTGAAGTAGAGGTAATGGGTTTGTCGGGAAAAATTCTAATCCAAACCTGTCCTCCTCTTTTGATGTATCTGGTGATAGCTCTACGACCTGCTTCAATTTGCCTTGCTGATACCCAACCTGTTCCCTGAGATTTAAGAGCAAACTTGCCGAAACAAATTTCACTTCCACGTGAAGCCATGCCACGTCTTTTGCCGCGTTGCTGTTTTCTAAATTTCATTTTTTTAGGCATTAACATAGCTTACTCCTTATCTCTTTGATGAACGTGGTTTCTCAATAATATCTTTAGTCTTGCCTTTGTATATCCAAACTTTAATTCCAATGATACCGTAAGTAGTCAAGGCGGTGACATATGCGTAATCGATAACTGAATCAAAACTAGATAATGGTACTGTGCCGTTGGAGAATTTTTCTTTTCTGGCAATTTCGGCGCCATTTAGTCTACCAGCAATTTCGATCTTAATAC
The DNA here is from genome assembly GCA_964389035.1 of uncultured Candidatus Saccharibacteria bacterium. Taxonomy (GTDB): domain Bacteria; phylum Patescibacteriota; class UBA1384; order XYA2-FULL-43-10; family XYA2-FULL-43-10; genus CAYMCH01. The sequence goes on from CAYMCH010000002.1 coordinate 29,689, forward strand.
CCATGGCTCCAGATTCTTTTGCTCTTTCTAGTGATTGCTTAATGGCTCTTCTAAAAGGGATTCTTTTTTCTATTTGTGATGCAATAGATTGAGCAACATACATGGCATCTGAATCAGGAGTTTTCACTTCAATAATATTTACCTTAGCCTTAAGCCCTGTAATTTTATGAACTATACCTTTAATTTTATCACTGCCAGAACCGCCTCTACCAATAAGTACACCTGGTCTTGCAGTATGAATATTAACTTCGATTTGGTTGACATTTCGATTAATTATCACGTCAGAGATGGAGGCACTCCTAAAATCGGCAAAAAGTTTTCGACGTAATGTGATATCTTCTATCAAATTATGACCAAAATTTCCTCTTCCGAACCACAGAGACTTCCAGCTCTGGTTGATCTTCAATCTTATTGATTGTGGGCTTACTTTAGCTCCCATAATATTACCTAGTTAATTATTTATCTAATTTTACTTTCTTAATATCTGCAGTTTTAGTGTTTTTTTCTTGTAAATCTGAATTAGTCGTTACTGTCTCTTTTTTCTCAATCTTTTTATTTTCTGCGGAATCTGAAATTGTTATGGATAGATGAGATGATCTTTTTTGGATTCTGGTAGTTCTACCTCGAGCTTTAAATCTGTGTCGTTTTAGTGTTTGTGCTTCATCGCATTTAGCAATTTTAACAATTAAATTTTCTTCATTCATCTCATGCTCAACTGCAGCTGCAATTCCGGATTTTACTAACTGATATAATTCATAAGAACAACTTTTATTTGTAAATTTAAGTATATCAAGAGCATCTTTAGCAATTTTGCCTCGAATGATAAGTAGAACCGGTCTGATTTTTCGTGGCGATGTTCTTATGTTTTTTAATTTTACTGCAACTTCCATGATATTATACTTTCAATCAATTTGATAATTTAATTATCTTATTTTCCTTTGGCTTGTTCTTTGGCCATTTTCCCACCATGACTTCTAAATTTTCTAGTTGGAGAAAATTCACCAAGTTTATGTCCCACCATGTCTTCAATAATAAAAACAGGAACATGTTCTTTGCCATTATGTACTGCTATAGTGACACCAACCATCTCAGGAGAGATAGTGCAAGCTCGCGACCATGTTTTAATGGGATTGCGACTATTGGAATCCTTAGCTTTTACAACTTTGTTTAATAGCCTTTCATCAATGTAAGGCCCTTTTTTCAATGATCTTGACATTATTTCCTTCTTCTCACAATTAATTCAGAAGTTGGTTTTTTCTTTTTCCTTGTTTTATGTCCTAAAGCAGGCATTCCCCATGGAGTTTTCGGTCTAACCATACCAATGGAAGTATTGCCTTCTCCACCACCATGAGGATGATCGCAAGGGTTCTTAGCCTTTCCACGGACATGTGGTCTTTTACCCATAAGTCTAAATCTGCCAGCTTTTGAAACTGTAACTTTGTTGTGCTCAATATTCGATACAACTCCGATTGATGCAAAACAATTTGATGATAATTTTCTAACTTCGCCTGAAGGCATCTTGATTTGAGAAAATTCATCATCTGTTCCAAGTAAAATAACGTAGTTACCGGCTGATTTAGCAATCTGACCTCCTCTGCCAGGGTCTAACTCCACATTGTAAATTTGAGTTGAGGCTGGGATATTTTTAATTCTCAAGCGATTACCTGTTTTAATAGGAGTAGAATCATCACAAATAATACTATTACCAGTTTTAATCCCGCTGGGAGCAAGTAAATATGATTTGGTATCGTCTTCATATTTTACCAATAAGATATTAGCAGTTCTGTTTGGATCGTATTCTACTGCAACTACCTCTGCTTTTTTACCAAGATGAGCGGTTTGCTTAAAATCTACATTGCGGTAAATTTTACGAAAACCTCCACCTCTATTTTGTGCTGTAATTACACCTCTGTTGTTTCTGCCTGAATTTTTAGCCATACCAAAACATAAAGATTTTTCACGTTTCTTTTTATCAGTATTATTTTTCAAAACTGAATATTGTCTTCTGGCGTTTGTGGTAGATTTTACTTTTATTACAGGCATAATTTATTGTAGAAATTACTTATTAAGTTTATCTTCTTTAGTTTTTTCAATTTTCTTTGTTTTTTCTTTATTATCTACTGTTGTTAATTTTTTTTTCTCGGGCTTTTCTTCTTTTTCGGCTTCGAATAATGATATCTTCTGACCTTTTTTGAGTGTAACTATAAATTTTTTTACATTGTTTCTCGTGCCTAATTTTCCTTTTACTCTCTTTACTTTGCCTTTAATGCTAAGGCTATTAATTTTTTCAACCTTAACCTTAAAAACATTTTCAATATAATCTTTTGCTTCTATTTTATCGGTTTTAAAATTACCGATAAAGCTAAATTTACCATTAGAGCTGGCAGAAAAACTTTTTTCAGAAATTAAAGGTTTTTTAATTATTTGTTTCACTCTGCTCCTTGATAATTTTGCTGGTGTCAAAATATTCTTTAAATCCGGATTGGCTAAATATAACTTTATCAGAAGATGCTAAAATAACTATATTTTGATGATTCTTTGACATTAATGTGGTATAAGCTAAGTTTCGGTAAGCCATAGCTTGACCCAATTCTTCTTCAGAAAAAATAATTGAAATTTTACCTTCAATACCCATTTCTTCTAGCAAGGCCTCAGCATTTTTTGTTTTGGTAATATTATTTAATAAATCTTCAATAATGACAATATTATTATTCTCAGCAAATTGATTTAAAATGGCAAATCTAGCATATTTACGGAATTTTTTTGGATGATTAAGCCAAAAATTTCTTTCTGCAGATGGACCAAATGTTACACCGCCACCTACCCATAAAGGTGATCTGGAAGAACCGTGTCGGGCACGTCCTGTCCCTTTTTGTCTCCAAGGTTTTTTGCCTCCCCCAGATACTTCGCTTCTGTCTTTAGTATTGGCAATTGGTGAGCGCATAGCGCTTCTGACAAAATTTATATATTCTGATATTACGGAATTATTTTTTGCTGAAATTACTTCTTCTGGCAGTTTTACAGTTTTGGCATCTTTATTAGTTTTTGATAAGACTTTGATATTCATTGTTTTATTCCGATATGATTTTAACAACTTTATTTTTTGATCCGGAAATTGATCCAGAAACAGCGATAATACCTTCCTGTGAATTCACTGACATAATTTTTAAATTTTTGATGGTACAATTAGTTCCGCCCATACGACCGGCCATCTTTCTACCTAAAACAACTCTTTGTGGATATCCGCCACCAATAGAACCAGGCTTACGAATATTGTGAGAGCCATGAGTTACTGGACCACGATGAAAACCATGTCTTTTGATGGTACCTGCAAAACCTTTGCCTTTTGTCTTTGATTCTACACAAACGGTATCATTTTCTAAAAAAGATGTAGCATCTATTTTGTCTCCAACTTTATATTTAGATGTATCAGCAACTCTAAATTCGTATAATTTTGGTAAAGAGTTTTTTTTATCAGAATTAACATTTACAACCACCGCATTGTAACCATCTTTAGAATTATTAGTTTTAATTCGAGATATTTCTGAATTAGAACATTTCAGCAAAGTCACAGCAACATGTTTGCCCTGTTTGTCAAAAATTCTTGTCATACCTATTTTTTTGGTAATTGCAAATTTCATGTATAGCTTATAAATGATTAACCTAATTAAACAAATAGTGGCCTCGGAACCTTCCCGATGGGTCGGGATGTTATCCATGGCCAAGCTGTGTTTACAGCTTGCAATCGTTAGAATAATGAATTCTAGCGACTGCTAAGCTAGAAACTAGCTTACTACATTTTTATCTCAATGTCAACGCCTGCTGGAAGATCTAGACCCATTAGATTATCAATTGTTTTTGGTGTAGGATTGATTACATCAATTAATCTTTTATGAACACGCATTTCAAATTGCTCTCGGCTGTCTTTGTGTACATGGGGTGACTTAATAACTGTAACTTTGCTTATCTCAACAGGCAATGGTACGGGACCAGTTATTTCAGCACCTGAACGCTGAACAGTCTCAATAATTTGCTTAGATGATTTGTCAATAATGCGATGATCGTAGGCACGTAATTTGATGCGAATTTTTTGCTTGATCTCCTTGGTAGCTGGCATTTTAACCTTCGTTATTTAATAATCTTTGTAACCACACCTGCACCAACTGTCTTACCTCCTTCGCGAATAGCGAATTTAAGACCAGCATCCATAGCGATTGGAGAGATAAGAGTGACGTTTACATTTAATGTATCGCCAGGCATGGCCATCTCTTTATCAAATTTTACATCGCCGGTTACATCAGTGGTTCTAAAATAAAATTGTGGTTTATATCCTGGAAAAAATGGAGAGTGTCTTCCACCTTCATCTTTAGTAAGTACATAAATTTCTGCATCAAACTGTGTGTGAGGTGTAATGCTTCCTGGTTTGGCTAGAACTTGTCCTCTTTCGACATCGTCTCGCTCAATACCCCTAACAAGGACACCTACATTATCACCAGCTTGACCTTGATCGAGTAGTTTTTTAAACATCTCTACGCCAGTAACAACAGTTTTTTTAGTTGGTCTGATGCCAACTATTTCAACTTCGTCATTAACTTTTACAATACCTTGATCAATTCTACCAGTTACTACTGTACCTCGACCTTTTATAGAAAATACGTCTTCAATAGACATTAGAAAAGGTTTATCAATTTCGCGTTTTGGTTCTGGAATTGATTCGTCCAGTGCATCAATCAACTCTTCAATAGCTTTACTTGCATCAGCATCATCACTTAAAGCTTTTAAGGCTGAACCGCGAATAATTTTAGCGTTATCTCCATCAAATTCATACTTTGTTAAGAGCTCGCGAATTTCCATCTCCACCAGGTCTAAAATTTCTGGGTCGTCAACCATATCGCATTTATTCATAAAAACAACAATTTGTGGAACGCCAACCTGATTAGCTAAAAGAATGTGTTCTCTGGTTTGAGGCATAGGACCATCTGCAGCTGAAACAACCAAAATAGCGCCATCCATCTGAGCGGCACCTGTAATCATGTTCTTAACATAATCGGCATGACCAGGACAATCTACATGAGCATAATGTCTTGTAGTCGATTCATACTCTTGATGAGAAGTAGCAATAGTAATGCCACGTTCTCTTTCTTCGGGGGCATTATCGATATCTTCAAACTTTTTCTCGGCAGCCATACCCTTTTTAGCTAGAACGTGGGTAATAGCGGCTGTTAAAGTAGTTTTACCGTGGTCAACATGACCAATAGTACCTACGTTAACATGTGGCTTTGTTCTTTCAAATTTTTCAGTAGCCATTTAATCTCCTTTGACACTTAGTAAATATAAATCACTTAAAAATTTCACGACTAACTCGCTAAGAGTCATTATATAATAATATTTGCAAAAACGCAAGACTTTGCATAACTGCTTACAATGAAGTTATTGCGATGAGTGGTTTTGCGACAAAGCAATCTTTTTTAATAAATTGCCATGCCTTTCGTAAGTCAATGGTTCACAATGACAGTAAGTGGTTATTTTAATGTAAATAAATATATGTTAATTATTTGTTTTTGCCCTCAATAATTTTTGAAGCAACATGGCTAGGTGTTTCAGCATAATGCGAGAATTCCATAGAATAAGATGCTCTTCCCTGAGTCATAGATCGTAAAGATGTGGCGTAACCAAACATTTCTGCTAGAGGAACAATAGCACGTATAACCTTAGCATTGCCTCTGTCAGTCATTTCTTGAATTTGACCGCGTTTTGAATTTAAATCTCCCATTACGTCACCCATTGATTCTTCTGGAGTAGTAACTTCAACTTTCATCACAGGCTCTAATAATACAGGATCAGCTCGTTTAAAACCGTCTTGAAAAGCCATACTACCGGCAATTTTGAAAGCCATTTCACTTGAGTCAACATCGTGGAATGAACCGTCAAATAACTCTACAGCCACATCTACTACTGGATAACCTGCAAATACACCTCTTTGCATAGCTTCTTCAATACCAGCTTGTATTGGTCCAATAAATTCTTTTGGGATAGTGCCGCCAACAATTTTATTGATAAATTCGAATCCCTTACCAGCTTCTTGTGGTAATAGATTGATAACCACATGACCATACTGACCACGCCCACCTGTCTGACGAATATATTTACCCTCAGCCTCAACTTTTTTACGACAAGTCTCACGATAAGCAACTTGTGGTTGACCCACATTGGCTTCAACTTTAAATTCGCGCTTCATACGATCAACAAGAATATCTAAGTGTAATTCACCCATGCCTGAGATAATTGTTTGACCTGTTTCCTCGTTACTAGATACTCTAAATGTAGGATCTTCCTCGGCTAACCGTTGCAAGGCTACTCCCATTTTTTCTTGATCGGCTTTGGTTTTTGGTTCAATAGCCACATCAATAACGGGTTCAGGAAAAGTAATTTGTTCAAGTATAATGGGGTTGTTTGGATCACAGAGAGTATCTCCTGTAGTAGTACCTGATAAACCTACGGCTGCTGCAATTTCTCCAGCATATACTACATCTACTTCTTCACGATGATTAGCATGCAAGCGAACAATTCTGCCAATCCTTTCCTTTTTACCAGAAACGGAATTTAGTATATACGAACCTTTATTTAATACACCTCGATAAACTCTAAAAAACACCAATTTACCCACAAATGGATCTGCTGCTACTTTAAAGGCAAGTGCTGCAAATGGTTCCTCGTCTTTGGCGTCTATATTAATCTCATCACCACTCTTGGGATCAATAGCAGTAGCTGGTGGAATATCGAGCGGTGATGGTAAATAATCTATAATAGCATCAAGCAACTTAATTACTATTACACCACGGCCATCTCCACCAAGTATGGGATAAAATTTACCGGTTAGTGTGGCTTTACGAATCAATTCTTTAAATTCGATTTCGCTAATTTCTTCTCCGCCTAAATATTTTTCCATAATATCATCATCGTACTCGACTACTTTTTCGAGCAATTGCTCGCGATATTCTTTTGCTTTTTCAAGATGATCGGCTGGAATTTCGCCCTCAGTTAATTCTTTATCTGTATAATCTTTGTAAGTAAAAGCTTTCATTGATACAAGATCTATAACACCGTTTATCGCTTGTTCAAAGCCGATCGGAATTTGTATTGGATATGCATTGGCGCTTAATCTTTCGCGTATGCTTTCTAATGATCTAAAAAAATCTCCGCCGGTTTGATTGATCTTATTGATAAAACACATTCTAGGAACATGATATTTATCTGCTTGCCTCCATACAGTTTCGCTTTGTGGCTCCACTCCCATCTTTCCGTCAAATATAACTACAGCACCATCTAATACACGTAGTGAACGCTCTACTTCTACGGTAAAATCTACGTGTCCAGGAGTATCTATAATATTAATGCGATGATTTTTCCAAAAAGCTGTTGTAGCAGCCGAAGTAATAGTAATGCCGCGCTCGCGTTCTTGCTCCATCCAGTCCATAGTGGCTTCGCCTTGATGTACTTCACCGATTTTGTGAGTGTGTCCGGTAGTGTATAAAATACCTTCGGTAACAGTAGTTTTTCCAGCATCAATGTGAGCAATAGTGCCAAAATTTCTAACTTTATTTAGTTTGTAATCTCGCGACATAAAATCTCCAATAATTTTTCAATATAAAAATATCCCCCGTATATTATAAAATAATAGCACGATTTGCCACGATTAGTCAAATGTGAAAAAGTATCTTGATTGAATCTATAAAAGATTTTTACTCTATTGTAATACTTAAATTTTGCTTAGTAATAATATTATTATAAATTTCGATTTTCAGTAAATTGGTTTGAGCGGCCAGCCGATATATCGGCTGGCCGCATGAGTGCTACCAGGCCCCAAGAGGCCCGGTATCCTTTTGGGGACGATTCAGATCTTTCTCAAATATCGACGAAAGATCTAAATCCGAACGCTTTCCCAATATCATAAGTGCTTCCATGGGGGAAGCTCCTATGAAGCCTGATTCTTCATAAGTCTCTTTCTTCATATCTCTGTTATCTACCACTGTCGTGCCTCCTTTTCTTATATATCAGCATTTTACCTAATTATATATAATATGACCATTTAAAGGTTTGCAACTATTCTCTCTCTTTATTCATTGGTATTTTTAGTTTACCATAACTATGATAGCTCACTCATCTCACAGGGGATCACAGGGGACGGTTCTCTTTGCTTTGCTCTTTGCTTATCTAATTGTTATCTTCTCTTTCCTAAGATTTTTAATAAGTCTAAAAATAAATTCATATAATCTAGATATAGTGTTAGCGCTCCCATAATCGCCTCTTTTTCATCTTCTGGCGTGTTTTCGTTTCCGATAATATTATTATTTCTAATTTTTTGGGTATCGTAAGCTGTTAATCCAGTAAAAACGATAATACCAATAAACGATAGAATGTAATCTAACCCACTGCTTTGCAAAAACAGATTGACTATTCCTGCAATTACCAAACCTAATAATCCCATCTTCAATACTTGACCAATATTCGATAAATCTTTTTTAGTGTAATATCCATAGATGCCCATAACTCCAAACATTCCAGCAGAAATAAAAAATGTTTTGCAAATTGACTCTATTGTGAAAGCCAAAAAAATAACGGATAAAGTTAGCCCGGTCATAAAACAATAAACTAGAAACATTATTATTGCCGTTTGAGAAGATATTCTCTTCATAAGCCAGACTAAACTTAAACCTAATGCAATCTCTCCAAATAGTAATAGATAAAATACTATTTTGCTAAATATTATATATTCATATAATGTCGGATCATTGGAAATCCAGTATGCAGTGATTCCAGAAACCAATAGACCCAAAAACATCCATTCATAAACTTTTTGGAAAAATCTGCTGTTTTCATCAGTATTGTTTTGTGTGAAATAATCCATGTTTATCCTTTATTAAATTTATTCATGTTTCATATTTAATTATTTATAAATATCTTAGTAATAATTTCCTCAATATCCGGTTCGGTGATAGTGATGTTTTCGGGTGGGAATGAATCAAAAACTTTACTGGCGGCTTCGCCGATGATGTCTTTAGATATCTTTATAGTGCCATAACCATCTGATAAAGATTTATTGTATGGGAGGTGAGCAAACATCTTTTCGTCTTCGGCAGAAGAAATATTGATTTTGATAACTTTATCGAAAGAATTCTTTTCAAATAACTTTGCCAGTTTATCGTCAAATATTTTACGACCTTTATTAATAATTACCACTCTCTTACACAATTGTTCAATATCAGCCATGTAGTGACTGGTGAGAATTATAGTGCAGCCACTATCTTTATTAATTTGCTTCAAAAATTTGCGGATTGATTGAGCAGATACCACATCCAAGCCAATGGTCGGCTCATCGAGGAATATTACTTTGGGATTATGTAAAAAACATGCTGTAAGCTCGCATTTCATGCGCTCTCCTAGAGACATATTACGCAGTCTTTGGTTTATGATATTGCCCATACCAAGCATATCAACCATCCTGTCCATATTTTTCTTATAAGTTTTTTTGGGGATATTGTATATTTCGCGCATTAAATTGAACGAATCTGTTGCTGGCAAGTCCCACCATAGCTGATTCTTTTGTCCCATAACTAAAGAAATTTGATTTAAATAGGCATATTTCTTATCCCATGGTGTAAAACCTAATACGGTAGCTTTACCACTTGAGGGATAAATTATGCCTGAAATTATTTTAATAAATGTTGTTTTACCTGCACCGTTTGGACCTAAAAAACCTACAAATTCGCCTTCTTCGACCTCTAAATCAAAATCTGAGACAGCATAAGTCTCTGTTTTATTTCGTTTAAAAAGACTTCTAACATCTGAATCAGTTTTGAAATATTTTTTACAAATTTTATTTGCAGTTATTGCTTTCATGTTTAGCTCGAGGCGCTTCCATAGTGTTTTTCGCCGGCTTTCCATAATTTTATGGATAAAAAGCCAAATAATATTGTGATTATCAACATATAGATTATATAGTAATACTTTGGTCTGTAAAACAAGGTCTCAGCAGGTATGTAGGTTGTTGCTAGAATGGGAAATATTGCAAATAATAAAACTTTGATAGTTCTGGAAAATATTCCGGCAGGATAGCGAGCAAACTGTAAGGCTCGGTTCATGGCATCTCTCAATGAATATAAACGTACATACCAAAATGTCGGGATTATGCTTATAACAGTAAGAAAATAAAACAAAATTTGTCCAAGTATAAATAATAATAAAAACATAATAATATTTATTGCGCTTATATTCATATCGGCTTTTATAGCTGAGTAAAAAGACAAGATAACCACAGCAATAGATGTTAATATTTGATAAATTCTAGGGTCGCTCATAGATACCATAATCATGGGATTAACCGGTTTTACCAAATAAAAATCGTAATCGCCTTTGCGTATGGTTTCGGTTGCCATATTGCCAAGACCCTTTCGATAAAACAACGAACTTAATACACCAGTAATTTTCATCATTGAAAATATAAACAAAACCTGATAAAAATTCCAGCCGGATAAAGATTCAACGTTACTGAAAATAATATTAAACATAATAACTGTCATTAAAATTTCCAGCAATGATATTACTAGATTGAATATTATCACTCCAGAAATATTGATATCTCTAGTAAAAGCATTTTTAAAAATTATTTTATATATATTAAAATATCGAATCATCGCCCTGTCCCCTCATACTTTATTAATCCGGTTGAATATACAACTTTGAATATAAAATAAAATATAATACCCCATGCCAAAATTGCTAACCAAGATGATATTATTTCTTGTTGATTGAGCTTACCAAGATATATTTCTATGGGCGTAAAAAACAAATATTTGAATGGAAGAATCGTAAAAATATTTTTAATATCGCTACTTAGAAATGCTAAAGGAAACATCGAACCAGCCAAAAATCCAGACACAAAATCTATAAGTTCGATAAGAGATCTTCTGTCGCCATAATGAAATGTCATGGCATGAAAGATCATATGAAAAAAGAAATTCATAATCGTGGACAATAAGATGGTAATAATAAAATATAAAACATTTAAGGGTGAGGATATAGTCATATATTCAAAGCCCGAAAAAAACATAATAATTAAAAAAGGTAAAAAAGTAATAATTCCTAATATTATATCTGCGGCAGTAGCTAATAAATAAATGAGAATTATGTTGTATGGCTTGGAAAGATCGTTGGTAAAATTACCGTTCCATATCTCTTCTCCTAAATATATTAAGTACATTAAATTGAAGCGAAAAATAAAAGTCGTTAGGAGGTAATACGTGATGGTATTGGATATGGTATAAGAATTTATATTATCGATATTTCCAGATTTATACACTGCTAGCCAAAGAGCGATTGAAATATAGAAGAAGACAGTATTCATTGCCATAAACAAAAAATAATCAGCTTTGTAAGAAGTCGTCTGATTGACGCAAACTTTAAAATATGTCAAATATTTTTGCATATAGTGTAAGTATATAATTAACAAAATAATACATACTAATTTGTATAATTGGTATTGGTTAATATATATAAAAAAAATACATTCAAGATTGCCTAAATTTATAATTTCATAATTCATAACAAAAAAATCTAGTAGGATTTATTTGTTATGATGAAATATACACTATTTTCATAATTCAATTTTTATAAAATTGTTGTCAGAAGTCTCTACCTTCTCCATCTCTATAGTATCACTAAGTACAACCATACCTTTCTTAATCT
>CAYMCH010000003.1:0-11302 GCA_964389035.1 uncultured Candidatus Saccharibacteria bacterium
AGAGAAGGATTTGATACAGAAGCATTATTTAATGAGGCCTTGGCTAAAGTCGAGAAAGAGGTGCCTTCGGCCATAATCTTGGATTTAAGAAACAATCCTGGGGGATACTTGGAAACATCGGTTAGTATGGCGAGCAACTTTTTGGATGGAGGTGTTGTTGTAACTGAGGTTGATAAATCGGGCAATAAAAAAGATTTCAAGACAAACAAAAGAGCCAAGTTTAAAGATGTTAAGCTTATTGTAATGGTTAACGGTGGATCTGCCAGCGCATCGGAGATTGTGGCAGGGGCGCTAAAAGATAGAAATAGGGCAACTGTAATTGGTTCAAAAACTTTTGGCAAAGGGAGTGTTCAGGTCTTGGAAAATCTAAGTGATGGTAGCGCAGTAAAAATCACTGTAGCAAAATGGTTGACTCCAAATGGTAACCACATCGACAAAACCGGTATTGAGCCGGATGTCGCAGCCGAGGATAATGATAGCACAGATAATGATGATGTTTTAGACATAGCACTTGATTATGCAGTCAAAAAGTAGTTTTTATTTATAAATGGTGAGAATGATATTTCGTAAAATAATGTCCATAGTATGTTTTGTAAGCTGTAAAGATCGTAGTATAATGGAGTAAATTAAGCAGAGGGAATAAGTGGCAGATCAAGATTCGAATGCCAATTATGGTAGTACCAATAAAAGTTCTTCAAGCAGTGGTAGTCCTTGGGATGAAGACCTTGATATTTTAGTTGACGAACCCCAAAAACCTACGGCGATAGTTGGTTCGTTAGAGCCTGAGACACTGGCGGTGAAGGAAAAAACGCCTGTACCTTTTAATGTACCCGAAGATATTATAGAAGATAAAGTCGGTAAAAAAATTCCAGCTGATCAGATAATGGGCAAAGATATTCCACAATTTTACGATTCAGATAAGGAGCCAAAGCTAAAAGTTGATAAAAATAACATTCAAAATTCCAATGATGCTAGATTGACTATCAATAATGTTGAGCCACAAAAACAACAACCGTTACAAGAGCCAGTTACTAAAGACAATAATAATTTTGGTGTGACTAGCGAAAAGAATAGTCAAAATAATAAGAATAATTCTACGACTCCATCAGTGGTGAAAGAAACTGGGATATCAGAGTTAATAAAAAATAATGAACCCGTAAAAGACAATAATACTGTCTTAAAAGCACAAAATAATCTTGATGATGTATTTGAGGATCCCTTCGAGAGTCCTTTGTCTCCGCCTGTCATTACTGCAGGAAAGCAAACAAATGATGCAAATATTGTGCCAGCTCAGCCTGTCGAGGACACTAAAGACCCGAACTTAGATACAAAGACGGAGCTACCTAATGGAAATCAGGTCTTGAATATACAAGATAAAACAGTATTAGAACCAGTTGTACCAATTAGTTCGACCAATAAAGGAATTGATTCTTTGAGTAAAGCAAGTACTGCTAAACCTTCTTTGAAACAACCTATCGAAACACAGAAAGATAAGGAAACCTCCACAGCTATCCAAAATGCTGTTGAACCGGCTGTACCGACTAAGTCTTCTACTCCTCCAAAAAAAGGCTTTAGTTTTTTTAAGAAAAAAACAAATGGAACCCAAGAGTCAAAGAATAATGAAGTAACAAAACAAGAGAAAATTTCTCAACCAACCAAGCAGAATAACAATATTGCGCTTTCGGCTCAGAAGCAATCACAAAGACCAAAACGTCAGCCTTTTCATTTGCCACCATCAATTTCAATAGTCGTCTCAATATTATTAATTTGTGTTGCTATTACTTATCTGACTGAAATTGGATTAGTATCTATAGGTTTTGAAAATGTTTATGGAGCATTCGGTGTAGAAAAACTGTGGGGAGGCTTACCAAGATCAGCAGAATCAGCATTGGGTATGACTGTAAGTAATCAAAAAAATCATTTGTTATTCAAATATTCCGGCAAACTTACCGTTACTGTAGATAAAACAAAAAAATCTCCGGTAACGTTGCCACTAGTATCGTATTCACATGATATTATTCCCAAGATTGATTTTGGTATGTCATTAAGCGAAAAAGCGCAATTAAGCCAATCGAATGGCTATGAAGATTATTATGGAAGCGACTCAAGCTCATCGGATAATCTGTCTTCTACTGATTCGTCGTCCAGCAGTAGCTCTTCAATCGTAAACGATAGCGAAGATGTGGAAGAATATGATGAAGACATAAATCAAACCGATACCGATATTGAAGACAGCCTTTATGAAAGTACTTCAAACTCTGATTATTCATCTGTTCAAACAACTATTAAACAATTGGATTTTGAGGTCTCTGGAACATCAAATGAGAAAAGTATAGCCAGTTCTATAATATTAAAGCCCTTAGTGGGCAATAACAAAGAGATTGAGTTAATGAACGCTAACGGTGAGTTGTATGTGAAGTCTGATGATATTGAATTTAATGATAAGGCTGAGAAAGATAAATGGCTTGATTATAAGCTTGGTAAATTAGGTCAAGAAAATAATAATATTGTCGATCTTTTTAATATCAGTACAGATTCTGGGCTTTCAATAATGGGAAGAAGAACCGGTAATGAAAAGGTTGGGGACACCAGATGTTTTAAATATAAAATTGATAGCTTCGAAATAGGAGATTCACTTGATAACATCGGAATACCTCAAGAGGCTATTAATTCAATTACTGGTACGGTATGGATAGGAGTGAAAGATCATCTAATTCATCAGGTAAATATAACTATTGTACCGTCAATTTCAGCAGGTTTTACAAATATTCAGGCAGATATCATGTTTTTTGATTATGATATAGACAATAATATAGAAATACCTCTTTTGAGCAATATTGTAAAAGTTACATCTGATTCGAGTTCTAATATTAGCGATCACAACACCAATACTAATCCAGATATAACAACCTTGCCCGTTGTCGAAGTGCCTCCTAATGATACAGGTACAAATAACTCAAGGATAGCGAACGATTCCAAGCGAGATCAGGATTTAAATTCCATTAAAGTTGCCTTAGTAAAATATAAAAATGTTTTTGGAAAATATCCAGTTTCATATGGTTTCGAAAATATAAATATTTCAAGTAGTGTTTTGAAAAAATCTTTGATATCAAACTATATTTCTTCGATACCAAGCGATCCCAAATCTGACGAAGGTTGGTGGTATGGCTATAAATCTGATGGCAAAACCTTTACATTATCTGCAAGATTTGAGAATATTAATGATACAGAGGTTACAAAAGTTGGAAGTGTTTATTTGCATTACGTAAAAAACTAATAAAAGTAAGGAGAATTATGACTGCTGTATGGATCATCTTAATAGTAGTTGTAGTCGCTGTTATTTGGGCGATATCAATATATAATCAGTTGATTACTTTGAATATCCGATGTGACGAAGCAGATAGTGATATCGAAGTTCAGCTTAAGAGAAGATATGATTTGATACCGAATCTTGTAGAATCAGTGAAAGGATATGCTACTCACGAAAAAGATATTTTTGAAAACGTAACCAAGGCTAGAAGCGAGGCGATAGGTGCCAAAGGCATGCAAGAGAAAGCTCAAGCAGAAAATCAGCTTAGTCAAGCTCTCAAATCAGTATTTGCTGTTGCAGAAAATTATCCTGATTTAAAAGCAAATGAAAATTTTATGAAACTTCAAGAAGAATTAACTGATACTGAGGATAAGATTCAAGCCTCAAGACGTTTCTATAATGCTAATGTTCGTGATTTCAATATCAAAATTCAAGTTTTTCCTTCGAGCATTGTAGCCAATATGAAAGGTTTTAAAGCTCGTGAGTTATTTGATTTAGACAATGAAGCCGCCAAAGAACCTGTAAAGGTAGATTTTAAAAATTAAATTGAGTTTTTAGGAGAATGATGATTGTAAAAGATAAAATTATGTCAGTTCTGTCTTATCTTTTGGTTTTTTTATTAGTGCCTTTGTTTTTACCTAGAAAAAGTTATAATTTAAAAACTCATTTGAACAGTGGGTTAATAATATTATTTTTGTGGTCATTAATAATTTTTGTATTCCAGATCCCATTTATAGGAGTTTTGTTGGGAGTGTTGATGATAATCGCTTGTCTAGTATTTACTATTTGGGGTATAGTGGATGCAGTTAGTGGTAAAGAAGCAAAGATTCCAGGTATAGAAAAAATTGCAGTTTTATTACAATAAATTTAATTACCTTGAGATACGAAATTTGCATGATTTTACAAAATTTTGACAGTCGCGAGCTCCTTTTATATATTAGAAAAAATGCCTAGAAGTTTTGTAAAATTAATGAGAATTGTTTTGTGATTAAAAGCAATTATGAACTTATATACAAATATTACTGCGAATAAACGGCGTACGACTCTTTTGTTAGGCTTGTTTTTGGTTGTTGTAATAGCTTTAGGTTGGGTTTTTGCCAGGGCTTATGATTCTCCGGTTATTTTGTATATTGTTGTAATAGTAAGCGTTGGTCAAGCTTTAGTTAGTTATTATTCCGGAGATAAAATTGCTTTAATGACTACTGGTGCTATAGAAATTGACAAAAAGGACAATCCAGTATTATATCGAACAGTTGAAAATTTAGCCATTACTGCTGGGCTCCCAATGCCAAAAATTTATATTATCAATGATTCTGCCCCAAATGCTTTTGCTACTGGTAGGGATCCCCAGCATTCTTCTGTAGCGGTAACGACGGGTTTGCTTGAAAGACTCGAAAAAACTGAATTGGAAGGGGTTATTGCCCATGAACTTAGCCATATAGGTAACTATGATATTCGTTTGATGATGGTAGTTGTGGTTTTGGTTGGGGTGATAGCCATGTTGTTGGATATATTTATAAGATTTCGCTACTTTTTCGGTGGTAGGAGTAGAGAAGGCGGTAGCACTAATGGGGTATTCGCACTAATCGGGTTAGTTGCGGCTCTTTTGGCTCCATTGGCAGCCACACTTATTCAATTGGCAATTTCTCGCAAGAGAGAATTTTTAGCAGATGCTAGTGGTGCAATGCTAACTCGTTATCCTGAAGGATTGGCTAATGCTTTACAAAAAATATCATCTTATAGTAATCCAATGAGACGAACTTCTAGTGCCACTTCTCATTTATTTATTGCTAATCCGCTTGGCAAAACAAAATCAATTACTGGAAATTTATTTTCTACTCATCCTTCTATCGAAGAACGTATTTCTGCTTTGGTGGGAATGAAGATTGAATAAAATAAGGATGAAAGTATTAAAAAACACATAAGTGAGGAAAATATGAAAACTGCTGAGGCTGTATCTAGGGGACATGTAGATAAGGTTTGTGATCAGATCTCGGACGCTATTTTGGACGAACATCTCAAAATCGATCCTGAAAGTCGAGTAGCTGTAGAAACGGCTGGCGGGCATGGCAAGCTTTTTATTGTAGGAGAAGTAACATCGAAAGCTAGATTGGATTATCAAGGAATCGCGAGAAGAGTATATAAAGAGATCGGTTACAATGATGAAATAATTGTTGAAGAGAGGGTTGTTGCACAAAGTCCGGATATTTCGCAGGGAGTGGATACGGGTGGAGCTGGCGATCAGGGCATAATGATCGGATATGCTTGCAAAGAGAACGAAGCTCTTGTGCCGAATGAGATTTTTATTGCTAGGGAGATATTAAATAATTTACCGGAAGGCTTCGGACCTGATGCCAAATCGCAAGTTACTCTTGATGACAACGGAGAGATAGAAACAATAATTTTATCTGCACAGCATCAAGAAGGTAGCGACTTTACGCCTCTAAAAGAGTTGGTCGGAAAATATAATCCTAAGAGATTTTTTATAAACCCGACAGGTTCTTTTATAATAGCTGGATTTAGTGCTGATAGCGGCTTAACGGGGCGCAAAATCGTTCAGGATGCTTATGGACCACGTGTTGCAGTGGGCGGAGGAGCTTTTTCAGGCAAGGATGCAACCAAAGTAGATAGGAGTGCCGCCTATATGGCTAGAAAAATTGCTGTTTCTTATCTTGAAAGATACGGAGCCGATGAAGCATTAGTAAAGATAGCATATTCTATTGGAATTGCCGAACCGCTAATGGCAGAAGCTGTTTGTGATGGAAAGATTATAAAAATCACCGATTTTGACCTGCGTCCTCAGGCTATCATTGAATTTTTAGATCTCAAAAAACCAATATTCTACAAAACGGCGCAAAACGGTCATTTCGGAAATTACTTCAGTTGGGATAAATAATCACCTTTAATTTTTAAAATAATTATCATTATTTTTTCAAAATTTTTAGGCACTTTTCCTGGTACATAAAGAGTCTTACAAACGTCGAAATTTTATAAAATTTATGAATATAGAAAATTATGAAAATTACTAATATATAGGTTAATTATGACTGACACTAATTTAATTGTAGTATGCCCAAAATGTAATACTAAAATTTCTATAGACGATGCGCTTAAAAGTCAAATAATGGGTGAGACAGAGCGAGAATATTCCGCCAAGCTAGAAGAAGAGAAAAAGAAAATGTGGGCAATAGCTCAGAAAAAGGCGGAAGAAAAAATTAAAGTAGAATCAGAGCAAAGTACCAAGATATTGAAAGAAGAATTAGAAATCAAATCAAAAAAACTTGAAGCAGCGGAGAAAATTGAGCTAGAATTACGTCGTAATAAGTTGCAGTTAGAGGAGGAAAAAAAATCATTTGAACTCGAAAAACAACGCCAATTAGATGCAGAACGGGCGAAAATTAAAGATGAAGCACAAAAAACTTATGCTGAGGAACACAAGTATAAGGATGCTGAGAAAGACAAGATTATCGCCGATATGCGTAAGCAGGTGGAAGATTTAAAGCGCAAATCCGATTTAAGTTCACAGCAATTGCAGGGAGAAGTTTTAGAATTAGATTTGGAAGAATCGCTACGTTCTGAATTTTCTATCGATGAAATAACGCCGGTGCCAAAGGGTATCAATGGTGCTGATATTGTGCATAAAGTTAAGACCAAACAAGGCGCAACAGCAGGGGTTATAGCTTGGGAGCTTAAGAGAACGAAAGCTTGGACTGAAGGTTGGATTCAAAAGTTGAAAGAGGACCAACGTGCTATTAAAGCTGATTTGGCGGTGCTAATATCAGCGGTTTTACCAGATAATGTAGAAGGTTTTGGTTTTCGTGATGGAGTATATATCGCCAAACCAAAATTTGCTATAAGTATTGCGCGGGTTTTGCGATTAGATATATTGCGTGTTGCCAATTTGAAATCAACAGAGGTTGGCAAGAATGAGAAGAAGGAAGTATTGTATAATTATCTATGTGGTAGCGAATTTAGAGGTAGAGTTGAAGCTATTATTGAAGCATCGATATCAGCCAAGAAAGCGTTAGATCAAGAGAAAAGAGCTTATAATAAGATTTGGGCAATTCGCGAGAAGCAGATTGAAAAAATTGAGTTGAATATGATTGGTATGTGGGGTGATATGCAAGGTATAGCTGGTCAATCATTGCCGGAGATTAAAAGCTTAGAATTAAGTTCAGGAGAAGAGAAATCGGAAGCGATAATTGATGACGAGAAAAACAACAACGCAAATGATCAGACTGGTTTGGGAATTTAGCTTGTGTCTTGAATTTTGTATTCAAGATTTATATCTATTTAAATAATGTGGAGAGATTATGGATTTGGCACAAATTCAAAAAAGAATTGAAATGATGGAAAATTTACAGCGCGAAAGCAGAGAAGCGAAAGAGATGCTTAAAGAGGAGTTGGAGAATGATGAAAGATACCGAGAGGTGTTAGAAGAAGCGAACGAAGTGAATGCTAAGAAAAAAAGAATAAAAGAAGAGATAGAAAATGGCGGTTCGAATAAAAAACTATTACAGACAATCAAAGATAACGCTGAGGAACTCGCAACCTTAAAAGAAATATTGACTGCCGAGTTGGTCGAGGTTTATGCAGAACAGAAAGTTGATGAAATTACCGACGCAAACGGCGATGTGCGCAAATTTAAACTATCAGTCAAGCTTATGGGTCGCGGTAGTTCGTACGAGGGGCGTGATAGTTTTGGGAAGTACTCCAAAGAAGACGTTGATATTGATCATTAGAAACTTCTTTTCTGAACGTCAGCATTTACTATGTTTGGCGATAAAAGCTTTGCATCTTAACGTACTAGAATTTTTGAGATACGAATAAACTACAAATATCTTTCCTTGCCAGTACGGTTGGTTGTAGGTTTGCTGCGTTGCTTGCCTAAATTTGCAGGTTTCCAATTAGTGAGTCTATTTGAACTCAATAAATACCAAGCCCTTTTAATATATCTTTGAAACCATCTGTCTTGATTATCTACCCGATAGTATCTTTTTTGATATAATCTCATAGTAAGGATAATTTACAATAAATATCAAAATAAATCTTTAGACTTTTATACTAAGATTTTTTATGGAGGATAAAATGATAGACGGGGGACCAGATATGGATTCTGAAACAATGAAGGAGATATTTAAAATCTCTGAGATTATTGAACGTTTGGAAAAAATGCAAAGATGCAGCGATGAGATTCCTAAAGAAATCATTCATATCGGTGATTATAAATGTCGCAAGAACTGGTGGCAGTATTTAATCGAAGAAATTCAATCTGTAATCTTGGCCGAAATTTTTACTGATGAAAAGATAAATGCCATAATAAGAGATTTTATTATTACTTATACTTCAGAAGAATTTAAAAAGAAAGAACGGATTACACGTGATGATATAAATAATGCTAATGAAATAATTGCTTGGATATTAGAATTACTTCGTCAAATAAAATAAATTTTTACTCTGTGAAGATATTTATTAAAGAAGCATTTTCCAATATCGACAGAAAAATGAATGTTTTGATATACTTTTATACTATAAAAGTTTTTAAATAGTTATTTTTAGAGGCTAGACATATTGCTGACTATTAATAATAAAATAAAAGATGAAAAATAACAAATATGTAGATGGAGAATTTACTGAGGGATTAGCTGATCCTGAAAAATCAAGGGAGCATCTTGAATATTTATTAGATGATTCAGAAGGATCATTAGACGAAACTATATCAAAATATAATAAAAGCTGGTGGCAAGAACTAATCAAGGAGCTCGAATCAATTCTAATAACCGGTTTGATCAAAGATGACGAGATGATATTCAGTATTGTAGTGTTTATAGAACAATACACTTCAGACGATTTTAAGAAGAATAAAAGTATTGACGAAATTGACATCGCAAAAGCAAATGAAATTATTATAAGAGTGAAAACTTTTATTGGGGGAAAAAAACTATAAATTAAACACTGCTTAAGATTTAGGGTTTATTCTTTGCTAGCAATTTTTTTGACATCCTCGTAATTGTCTTCTAACATACCTTTTATTTCTTTGGCATCTTTTTTACTAATCTTTTTGCTGGTTTCGTACATATCAACTACTTTGCTTGCGATTTCGTGATATTTCTCCTTGGTAAAATCACCAGCTTTGGTTAGCTCTTTGGCAATTTTTTCTTTCATTTCATGCACGTATTTTGCAATGTCGGCTCTAGTTTCCTTGCCTGATTTTGGAGCTAAAAGAACACCTGCAATAGCACCTGCTAATGCACCGATAGCTAAACCTGTGACTAGTTTTTCATTTTCTTTTTTCATTGTTACCTCCTTCTTTGTTTTTAAATATTTTAATAAATTCTATGACAGTTTTTTTAATTGTTTCCATAGTAAATAAACTTTTAATGAATTGTTCGATGGAAGTGGTAGCAGTTTTGATGGAATCGCCACTTTCTATGACAGTGTTTTTGGTAGTAACGATGAGATCATCTATTTTTCTGGCAATTTTATTTGCTTTAGCCAAAAAAATAATGCATTGGATCCCAATTATCAACAAATAAATACTAGCGATTATGGCGAAGATACTAGTGCTGATTAAAAATATTTTTGTTAAGTCCATAACTCTCCTTTGCTATTTATAATATTATATCATGAAATTAATAAAATAAAGCATAATTTTATAAATATATAAATTTTTGTGATAATATAATAATATAATTATTTTTTTATTATATTATCTAATACAAAGTTATGGAGGGGAATGTTCTTAATTTCACTGTTGGCGCTAATAGTTGTCCCGTGGTTTTTTGGTATTGTCTGCATCTTTAAAGTAATTTTTGGCAAGAAACTCAAGGGCAGAGAATATTATGCCAAAGAGTTAGAAATGTTAAAAATTCAAAAAATTAGCGATTTATCAATGATGAAAGGATACGAAGCAGCCATCGAGGATTTACGAGCTGGGATAAATACTGAAGTAGTTAGCAATGATGATTTGGTTGGGAAAGATCAAGATGTTATTGAAGACAGACATTTTAGCTCAATCAGCTATATAAATAAAAATTCCAAAAAACAAGAAGATGTTGGTATGGTCGAAAATGATATAGATATAGAAGGACAAGATGAAAAACATTATTCGGTAGACAATGCCAATATACTGCTTTATCTGGGCTCATTTTTAGTGGTAGTCGCCGCTGGTATATTTGTCGGCTTTAATTATCAGCTATTGTCAGACATTGCTAAGGTGTGGTGTTTTTACTTATTTTTACATTAGTATTCTATGGTGTAGGTCTTTACCTGTATTTGAAAACAGAAAAATTAAAACCTGCTGGGGCTACTTTTACTGTAATTGGAGTGATATTGTTCCCGTTAAACGGACTAGCTTTTTATAAATTTATTTTTGAAGGTCATAGTGGCAATATTGTTTGGTTTGTAACGTCGGTACTTACATTACTGTTTTATTCTCTAGCTCTGAAATATACCAAAAAAATATATCTAAATTACCTAAGTGCTTTTGTCTGTTTATCCATTTTTGAATCATTTATTTCTTTGTTTGAATTCCCAATATATTATCTATTCTGGGGTATGGCGATATATGGATTGATAGTAGCTTTGTTTGCAAAATTTTCTAAGAAAAAATTCATTATTCAAAAACCGTTAATATTGACTGCTGATATTTTTTTACCTTTGTCGATATTAGGCGCTTTAACTATGACTACTGAATTTGGCATGTTTAGTGTTGGTGTGAACATATTTTTAGCAGCTATGTATTATTTACTTTTGTCTTTTGTTAATGAAAAAGAAGTTAATTGTGATATATATATTACTTTATCGGCAATATTATTCCCATTGAGTGCTGTAGCCATTATTGCGGATAAATGTCCCGATAAGATCAATTACTTAGCTATAATGATAGTATTTTCTATAATATATATGTTGCTTGCCAAACAATTTGGAAAATTGATAAGCGAAAATAGAATAATAATATTAACTATCGTATCTACGACTATAGCAGCGGTT
>CAYMCH010000003.1:11312-38662 GCA_964389035.1 uncultured Candidatus Saccharibacteria bacterium
TTTCTATTATTAGTTTCTTTGGCCATTGCTATGCTTGTAGGGCTATATGGATTTATCAACAATAAAAACTTCTATAGTTTGATAATATTTTATATCTCTTATCTAATTATTCCTGCCATGTTTTCGTCTGTGCTATCTTTTGGAATCACAAAAGAGTCGTTGCTTATAATATCATATTCTTTGGCTACCATTGTTCCTCTTGGCATCGATTATTTTCTTCGCGAAAAAATATCTTCGGATGAATCTGCTTTAAATTTTGCATCTTTAATAATCTCTACCTTGGTATTGTTACTTGTGTCAACACAAAATGGAAATCATATGGTAATTTTATCAGTTGAGATTGTGCTTGCTGTAGTATATTTTTTGATTTCTTCTTACAGGAAGCAAAGGCTATTTGATTATGTTGGTGGTCTTTTGGTATATCTGTCATCCTATCAGTTTGCTGAAAAATTTTCGACTCAAAATATTGATTATGTCTGGATATTATTTTTTATGGCATTGATCTTTAATATTTCAGGAATGATAAAAAGCGATGATAGCGAACGAAGTAAGCATTGGCGCTTCATTGGTCTGGCAGGAATGATTGTTGCATCAATGTTGTCCTATATTGACAAGGGAAATTGCGTGAATTTTCTAATTACACTAATTGTGTTTGGATCAAGTGTTTTATATGAATCTTACAAAGAAAACAACAGCACAGCAAAATATATATCTTTCGCGATATTAGTTACAGCTTTAGAATTTGGTATGGATTTGCTAAACATTAGAGAACAACATTTATATACAGCTGTGTGGTCGCTATATTTTGGGTTTTTGGCATATATAAATCATTATTATGGTCGAAAAAACAACAGAGATGTTTTTGCAGTGATTGCTTTATTTTTTTTAACAGTGCCTCTATTCTTTCAAGCAGCGTATGGTTTCGACAATAGGCATATCTATGGTCTAATTTTGGGGTTAGAAAGCATAATTATTTTGTTGTTTGGAATGAACTATAAATACAGACTAATGATATGGTGGGGTGGTATTAGTTTATCAATTATCGTGTTAGACCAGACCAAAGAAGCATTGTTGGCTTTACCAAAGTGGATTATTATCGGGGGAGTCGGCCTGTTGTTTTTGGGAGGGGCGATATATCTATTATCAAAAAATAATTTAAATAAAAACTAAGTATGGCACACAAGTTTGCTGGTAAAAAATTTTCTGGTAGCCACACTACAGTTATCGATGCAGCAGTTGATTTGGTAAAAGGTGCTGATCGAAACGAGTTTGTAACCAAGATATCGCTTGGTATAATTCGTCAATGTCGTCCCTGTAGGGGTCAGCAAAGAATCAAATTAAAAAAAATTCCTGTAGGACTAGAAATTGTTGTGAGAGGGAATACTTATGTGCAAACTATATATCTCTTTTTAGTTGAGCCGGATAAAAATAGAGAATCAGTGTCAAAAAAAATAAATATTTAATTATTCAATATTTTGCATCTTCTATTGTTGGGCTAGATGATATCTTTGTTGATAAATCAGCTTTAATTTCTTTAGAGTTTTGGGGGGTTGCTGCTAAAAGAGGATTACTAAAGTTAAAGAAAGTGGCCCCAGATGGGTAAAAAGATGTTGCTACTGTAGAATATGAACTAAATACTATTTCTGGGCTATTTTGATTTAATAAAATTTGATTGTAGGGGTATCTAATTACAAAATAGTCAAATCCAGGACCTCCTTTAAGTAATTCACCTTGAACATGAATTTTATTACTCGGTTCGTCTACTTTATCTCCATAAAAACTAATCAATAATTCAGCTTCAGGACCACCTGGATTTTTATTGCCTTTTGAGTCAAAATAATTTTCGTCCAAATATAGTTTGAAAAATATTGAATTGATTTGATCATTGAGGTGTTTCGGTAGTGGTGAATTTGCATCAGGCAAATTACCGCCTAATTTATATTTGATATATAAATAAATTTTATCTGAAGCAAAAGATATATTTTTGATTTTTATGTAGGGTAATTCATAAGGGGATGAGGGGTTGTCAGCTGATCCTTCGTATAGCTTGTTGTAATTTTCAATGGTTATATCATATCTTTTTGGAATTAATGAGCTTTTATCGTTTGATTTTTGGTAGTTTAACCACCAAGCAAAACATAGCGAGTAAATAATTGCCAGTAAAATTAATGAAAGCAAAATAATTTTATAATATTTACGATTCATTTCACTACTACTATTATATACTATCTACAGATGTGTCAAGCTTGTTGACAAGTGCAAATAGCTAAATATATATTATCAGATAGTGTTATTATGATATATATTAATCTTATAGTCTTGAGAATATGAGAATGGTAATCATTTTGCTATCATATATTTATGAACAATAAAGACTATAAGATGATTGAAGATTTATTCAAAATTCTTGCGAGTGATGCCCGTTTGAAAATAATTTATTATTTGTATGATTTTCAGAAAAGTAATGTTAAAAATATTAGTAATGAACTTGGTTGTAATATCAAAACTTTATCGCAACATGTTAAAAAACTTTACTCTGGTGGGATTGTAAACAGACTAAACAAAGGTAGAGAGGTTGAACTATCATTAAGCGATAAGGGCTACGAGGTTATAAAATTAATTAATACAAATAAATATCTATTTAGAAAGGAATAATATGTATTTGTTACCGTCAATATTTGTTCTACCTTCATTATTTTTCATTTGGAAAACGATAAAATATTGGATTAGTTTGAATCAAAAACAACTTAAATATTCTCATGCCAAAGTTTCATTGGGATGGCTAGTGTTGATTATTATTGTAGCAATTGCATTAAACTATTATGAATTTAATGCTCTGAAATCTAATTATGAGGGGTCATTTTGGGTATATTCAATCACATATTATATAGGAATAGATCTGTTGTGCTTTTTTGCATTTTATTCTATTAAAATATCTAATAGTCTCAGAAATATTTTAAAGCTTATTTATTTTATTTTGTTATTAGTGATAATTATTCCAGTTATAAAGTGGAATTTCCAAATTGCTAATGCGGGAATATATGATGGAAAAATTGGAACGAGCCAATATCTGGCAAGCAAAATAATATCAGAAAAAATCGGAAGCAATATAAATCACCAGATATTAAATGTTGCTAACGCAAATGACGATTGGAAAGTAACAGTAATTTTATATACTAGAGATAGTAAAACTGAAGTCGAAAAAAAATATTTAGTCAATAAAAAAACGAGACATGCTCGTTCTGAGTCAGAAGAAAAAGTTGTAACTATAAAATTAATTAAATCTTCAGCGATGATAAACGATATCGAATTATTGCTGGCAAAGCAGGGACATAATGCAACGGATACAGCTTCTAACTGGAGAATTTTTGATTATGCGGTAAGTGACGTAGAAGGAAAGTCAGTATTAAGGATTAAAAGTGATAATAACCAAAATTTAAAGTTACAAATTCATGATTGTGCTATAAAGTGTACTGATTATTATTACATTCTTAAAAATCCAGTAAAAGAGAGTTATGAAATAAATTTGGATGTGCTACAATCCGGATATTTGGAATTATAAAAAAACTTTAAATTACAAAATAAATTTAAGCCGATATATAGCCTAATTGTTTGAAACATACACCAGAGTATTTTTGCTTTTTATTTGTAACATTTTGTTAACTACAAAATAACAGACTAAAAAAGCTCCAACAATGTCAATCGAATAATGTCCTCTAGAAAAAATTAGCGAGATTACTTCCACTACTACACTTGCTAAAGCCATTTTTTTTAGTAAAGGAGAAATATTATTATCTATCAACATATATGTAAGTACTACCATGATGGTGTGACCAGAAGGAAAGGCACCGAATTGCTGAATATTTGTTAATCCGTAATACATATTATTACCCAGTGCCCCACCAAATGGTGTTAGGATAATCAAAAATGCTCTTAATCCATAGGCAAAAGCGTAGTTTAGTACTATAAAATTCTGGTTTTTTTCGGCATATTTGATTATATAATAAATCATTAAAAAGAAGCTGAAAATATTAGCTAAGTCGGTAAGATACTGCGTCCAAGCAATGTAGGGGGTTATGGTAAATAATAAATCAGATGGTGGTAATCTGTTGGGAAAATATTTTTGAATTATACTGGATCCTAAGAAATTTAAAAATGCACTTACAAGTAACAAGATTACACACAAAGGGAATTTCTTTTTATTAAAAATATTCGTTTCATTTTCCATAAATAAAAGATAGCAAATATTGGCAAAAAAATGAATATTAATATCCCTTAGTTAAGAATAATTTGGTAATTCGGAATAATGTGATAGACTTCAAAAAAGATTTTAAGCTTGTTAATATAGGTATATATGACTAAAAAAGAAGCTCAAAAGAGATTGTTACAATTACGACGCGAAATTGATGATCATCGTTATCGTTACAACGTGCTCGATAAGCCAATAATTTCCGATGCGGTGTATGATTCATTATTTCACGAGCTAACCTTATTAGAAGAGCAATATCCTAATTTGATAACTCCTGATTCTCCTAGTCAGCGGGTTGGTGCTAAACCTGCGGAAAAGTTTAGCAAAGTAATGCATCAAAAACGCATGTTTTCGATAAATGATGTTTTTAACTTTGACGAATTGGAGAAATGGCAAGAACGTTTGATTAAGCTTGGAGCAGAAAAAGCCATAAACAAAAGCGGTTATTTTTGCGAATTAAAGATGGATGGATTGGCAGTATCTTTGATATATAAAGACGGGTTGCTAGTACAAGGTGCCACTAGAGGGGATGGTACAATTGGCGAGGATGTGACACAGAATCTTAAAGCGATTGGATCAGTGCCGTTGAGATTATTGCAAAACGCAAAACGCAAAATGTTCAATGCCAAAGAGTCGTTATTTAGAAACAATGAATATATTATTGCAAACATCGAAGTAAGGGGAGAGGTTTTTTTATCAAAGGCGGATTTTGATAAATTAAATTCAGAGAGAGAAAAACAGGGGTTGCCCAAATATGCTAATCCGCGAAATATTGCTGCTGGTTCGGTACGCCAATTGGATTCACAAGTTACTGCAGATCGTGATTTGGATTTTTTTGTTTATTCAGTAATCGATGATCTGGATTTTAAATATCATCACGAGGAACATGATCTAGCTGAAGATCTAGGTTTTAAGATTAATAAAAATAATAAGCGCTGTAAGAACTTAGATGAAGTCAAGGAATATTTATTAGATTGGTCTAAGAAAAAGGAAAATTTACCATATCAAACGGACGGCGTGGTTATTGTACTGGATGATAAAAAAGAGTTTGAACGTTTGGGTGCAGTAGGTAAGGCACCGCGTGGTATGATCGCCTATAAATTTCCGGCCGAGGAAGCACAAAGCGTGGTGCGTGATATTATCATACAGGTTGGTAGGACAGGAAAGCTAACACCAGTAGCGGTGATGGATCCAACGGTGGTTGCCGGTTCAACAGTATCACGGGCGACATTGCACAATGCAGATGAGATTATGCGTAAAGATATTCAGATAGGCGATACGGTAGTAATTCGCAAAGCGGGAGACATTATTCCGGAAGTAATGGCACCGATTATCAATATGCGCAATGGGGATGAGAAAAAATTTAAGATGCCAGCCGAGTGTCCGATTTGTGGTGGCAAAGTGATAAAAAGGGATGGCGAAGTTGATTATTATTGCGCCGACCCGCAATGTGCGGTTAGGGAACAGCGACAAATTGACTTTTTTGTATCAAAAAATGCTTTTAATATTGATGGTTTAGGACCGAAGATTGTAGAGCAATTGATAAGTACAGGGCTGATAAAAGATGTATCAGATATATTCAAGCTTACGGAAGGGGATTTGCAGCCTTTAGAGAGATTTGCAGAGAAATCCGCAAGTAATCTAATAGAGGCGATAGAGAAAAGCAAAAAAATACCATTGGAGAGATTTATATATGCCTTAGGTATCCGACATGTGGGCAGCGAAACTGCCAAAGATATCGCGGCGCAGTTTGGTTCAATTGAAAAAATTCTCAAAGCGGGTAGAGAAGAGTTCGAGGCAATGTATGGAATTGGTGAAAAAGTTGCCGGAGAGATTGCTGATTACTTCGACGAGAGTAAGAATAGAGAGCTGATTAAAAACTTGATAGATAACGGGGTAAAAATTTCTGTTTACCACTCCCCTGTTCAGTCACAAAAATTGGGAGAGAAGTCATTTGTGGTTACCGGCAAACTAGAAAGCATGACTCGAGATGATGCACATAAAAAAATCGTGCAAATGGGTGGACGTATCGCCTCTTCTGTTACCAGCAAAACTGATTATCTGATCGCCGGTGAAGATGCAGGCAACAAACTAGATAAAGCCAAAAAATTTAAGACCAATATATTGAACGAAAATGAATTTTTGAATCTAATAAAGTAATTTAAAAAGATGATTATAAAAGCGATGTCGACCGGCTCTCAATGGGAGCCGGTCGACGAGTCCGCCGTCATCCTCAAGGGTCATCCATTTCGGGGTAGATGACCCGCCTCCTCTGCTTTGGAGCTCGGTCCGCAACGCTATTAGCCGCATGAATCGCGACGATGTGGAACAGCGCGAACGCGAGCAACACGGTGGCAGTGGAGGGAACATCCATCGCTAGGCCTCCTGTGCAACGGGTTGATGCGACAATTTGTACTATATCATAAAGTATATACTTCTCAAATGCGAGCCCGCCCCATAAATTTTATAGAGGCGGGCATGGTTCGCAGTCATAGAGCGGACATAGTTGGTCATCTCTTAGACCGTTTTCTTTGTTGCCTCCTTTTTTTCTTTTTTACAGCGTTTAACATGGCTTCATTGAAATGCTCCCATAAGAGAGCTTTTTCATCTCTAGTGAAGCCGTTGCTTTTGATGTGTTCCTTCAAGAGAGTCGCAGGTAGATGTACTCTTGGTCCCCTTTTACTCGTTTGGCTAATGGATATCGCACGGAAATACTCATCCCATTGCCAAACAACGCAATCTGGGTCGAGAATAGTGGCTTGGCAGACTAAAGCAAGCTTGCGGCTGGAGTGGACCTTGGCTTGTTGCTTTTTGCCTTCGCCCATGGCCTGGTGGAATTGCTTGCTTGCCCTCTGCGCCTCCCCTAAAATCGCCTTTGCTTGGTAATACGGATCAATCTGGGCGGTATTGTCCAAGCTCTCACATCCCAAAGCTATGTTTTCTGTGACCTCTGCATCCAATAAAACAATACAAAAAGTATATACTTTTGTCAAAGTTGAAGTCGGGGGTAAAAAGTGGTAGGCTTAAATTAAGTGATAGGCATATGCTTATTTATTTTTTAGCATTAAAAAGATGGTATTATGGCTAAATTATCAATAGAAGATGTAGAACATATCGCAAAATTATCAAATCTAAAATTAAGCAGTTCGGAAAAAGAGAAATTTTCTGGGCAGCTTAGCAATGTTATCACCTTTGTAGAAGAGCTAAATGAGGTCCAAACTCAAGGAGTTGAAATTATCTCTCAAATAACCGGATTAACCAATGTAGTAGCTAAAGATAAAATTCAACAAGATGAGATGAGCTACGATCAAATTGCTACAAATGCACCAGAGTTTAAAGATGGTAACATTGTAGTGCCGGGCGTTTTCCGATAATAAATTAGTACGATAAAAATTAATGAAAAGAAATCAAAAAATTATTAAAAATTCTAAGATATACAATATTTTGATTATTATTTGTTTCGCGGTATTATTTTCTTTTCTTGGATATTCACTTTCGTTGATATCACCAACATTTCAAATCTCAGTTTGCCCGCAAGATCCATATGTTACACAAATATGTGATGAAAAAACTTTAAAATATTTTCCTATAATTTTAACGATTCCTTTATCTGCCGTTGTTGGATCATTAATTGCCGTAAAATTATTAAATCATTTAAAATGGATAATAAAATGAATTTAAATGAATTGTCGCTCGCAGAAGCGTCGAAAAAACTTGATAATAATGAAATCACATCTTTAGAATTAACCAAATCGGTCTTAGAGAGAATTAAAAAAATCGAGCCGAAAATTGATGCCTTTATTACTGTTACCGAAGAATTAGCTTTCAAGCAGGCAAAAGCTAGTGATGACCGTAGGAAAAAGGGCAAAGCTCTATCGCCTATTGACGGCATTCCATTTGCGATCAAGGATTTATTTAATACTAAGGGTGTGCGTACCACAGCAGCTTCGAAGATATTGGAAGATTTTGTTCCTCAATACGAATCTACTGCTACACAAAAATTATGGGATGCTGGTGCGGTTTTAGTG
Organism: uncultured Candidatus Saccharibacteria bacterium; assembly: GCA_964389035.1. Taxonomy (GTDB): domain Bacteria; phylum Patescibacteriota; class UBA1384; order XYA2-FULL-43-10; family XYA2-FULL-43-10; genus CAYMCH01. Next base: position 19,590 of record CAYMCH010000003.1, read on the forward strand.
GGCAAAACTAATCTTGATCAGTTTGCTATGGGTTCCAGTACTGAGACAAGTGCTTACAAAACCACTAAGAATCCCTGGGATATTAAGCGTGTACCCGGAGGTTCAAGCGGAGGAAGCGCAGCGGCTGTAGCCGCCGATATGTGTATCGCAGCGCTTGGCACCGATACAGGAGGTTCCATTCGCCAGCCAGCATCACTATGCGGGATTGTGGGGCTCAAACCGACCTATGGTAGAGTTTCCCGTTACGGCGTAGATGCGATGGCTTCTAGCTTAGATACTATCGGTCCTATGACTAAAACAGTTGAAGATGCGGCTATCATTATGAATATTATTGCGGGCAAAGATGAGTACGATTCTACTACTTTGCCGAATAAAGTGCCTGATTATACCAAATCAATCGGTAAAGATATAAAAGGACTTAAAATCGGTTTACCAAAAGAGTTTTTCGGCGAGGGTATGGATAAGGAAGTTGATAAAATAGTCAGAGAGGCCATTAAATTTTATAAAGATAATGGGGCAGTGGTAAAAGAAGTATCATTGCCGTATGTAAAATATGCTCTTAGCGTTTACTATATTATTATGCCTGCCGAAGTTGCTTCAAACCTAGCGAGATTTGATGGTATTAGATATGGACATTCGATTATCAAGAAACAAGAAACAAGAAACAAGAAACAAACATTAGAGGATGTATATATTCAGTCTAGAACAGAGGGATTTGGAGATGAGGCCAAGAGGCGAATTATGCTTGGTAACTATGTGTTATCCTCCGGCTACTATGATGCTTATTATAAAAAAGCTCAGGCTGTTCGAACTTTAGTAAAAGAGGACTTCGAAAAAGCTTTCAATTCTTGTGATATTCTAATTACACCGGTCTCTCCTACTGCCGCTTTCAAAATCGGCGAAAAAACTGAAGATCCGTTAACTATGTATCTTAGCGATATTCATACTGTGCCAATTAATCCTGTTGGCGTGCCTGCTATGAGTGTGCCGGTCGGTTTTACTAAATCTGGTTTACCTGTTGGTGTCCAGATTATTGCACCACAGCTTGGGGAAGAGAAGATATTTCAAGCAGCAAGCTTTTTTGAACAAGCTAATAATTTTAATAAAAATAAGCCAAATCTATAATACCAATTCTATTTACTAACTGCTAATTACATATTTCTATGACTAAAGAAAACTTGATAAAAATTTGTAAATCAAAAGAAGTAAAATTTATTCATTTACAATTTTCTGATTTGGATGGGATAGTAAAAAGTGTTGAAATCCCAATATCCCAATTGAAAGATACACTAGATCATGGCAAATGGTTTGACGGTTCTTCTATCGAGGGTTTCGCTAGAATTGCCGAAAGTGATATGTACCTCCGTCCGGATTTAAACACTTTTTCTATCATTCCTTGGGAGGACGAAAATGGGGTAAAATCAGCTAGAATTATTTGTGATGTCATGACTCCTGATGGTAAAGAGTTTGAAGGTGATCCTCGAGGAATACTTAAGCAAAACCTAGCTTATTCCCAAAAAATAGGATTCATTTACAATGTTGGTCCCGAATTGGAGTTTTTCCTTTTTGCCAAAGAAGAAGATGGCGAAATTTCGCTGGGTCATACCGATTCTGCCGGTTATTTTGACTACTCTTCAGATTGGGCAAGCGTTGTGCGCAAGGAGATATCCAATGCTGCAGAGGAGATGGGCATCGAAATAGAGACTATTCATCATGAAGTATCGCGTAGTCAACATGAAATTGATTTTAAGTACGGTAATGCCTTACAGGCTGCTGATAATTTAATTACATTAAAATTTATTGTTAAAGCGGTAGCTGAACGACATGGGCTTCATGCTACTTTTATGCCAAAACCGATATTTGGTATAAACGGTAGTGGTATGCATGTACATCAGAGCTTAAACAAAGATGGTAAAAATGCATTTTATGATAAGAAAGACGAATATAATTTATCAAATATTGCTAAACAATTTATCGCTGGCCAGCTCAAATACGCTAAGGGAATTTGTATGGTGTTGTCTCCACTAGTCAATTCTTATAAAAGGTTAGTACCAGGTTATGAAGCACCAGTCTATCTGTCTTGGGCTCGTATCAACCGATCAGCTTTAATTCGCGTCCCCCGTTTTATGCAACCGGAGGCTTGTCGGATAGAATTACGTTCTCCAGATCCTTCATGCAATCCATATTTAGCTTTTTCGGTAATGCTCCGTGCCGGACTAGCTGGGATTGAAGAAAAGTTACAACCACCCAAACCGATAGAAGAAAATATATATGAGATGAGCGAAGCAGATCGCGAGTTATGTCAAATAAGTACACTTCCAGATTCGCTGGGAACAGCAGTGGTGGCTTTTTCTGAATCAAAAATTGCCAGAGATGCTCTTGGGGAGCATTGTTTTGAACGTCTTATTGATTCCAATACTTTAGAGTGGGATGAATATCGATTGCGTGTCAGTGGCTGGGAGGTGGAGCAATATTTAGAGAAATATTAATTGTATAAATATGTTCAAGGAGCGATATGGGAAAAAATCAGAGAGCCAGAAAACAAAAAAGAATTGAAGCCGAGCAAGAAATCAAAGCTGAAATTCGTCAAAAACAATCGCAGAGCAACTTTTGGATAGGCTACTGGAAGCGGGCGAGTTTTTGGATATATACCGTATCTTTATTACTCATATTTGCTTACCCTTTTTTGACACCATATGTCGAAAAATTCAAAGTACGTAGTGAAGATGAAGCAATCATTCATACTTCAATGGGTGATGTGACTATTGAATTATATAATTTAGATGCACCAAAAACTGTTGAAAACTTTGTTGAATTGTCACGGAAAGGGTATTATAACGATTTAACCTTTCACAGAATAATTAAAGATTTTATGATTCAGGGTGGAGATCCTAAAGGTGATGGAACGGGCGGAGAAAGCATATATGGTGCCACATTTAATGATGAAATTAATGCTACGAGTTTAGGGTTGGACACTATTTTGGTTAAAAACGCTTCTTATTTAAAGGGTATCGAGGAAGAAGCAGATTTAACCAATAACGCCAACTCAACTCTTAAGGCATTTTACGAGGCTAAAGGTTACAAGTATATTACTAATGTCAGATCTCACAAAATGGTATCTGGAAGCGTAGGTATGGCGAATAGTGGTGCTAATACCAATGCTAGCCAATTCTTTATAATTTCCAGTGATGAAGATATGCCACATTTAGATGGACGCCATACCAATTTTGCCAAGGTTGTAAAAGGAATGGATGTGGTAAAGAAGATATCTGAAGTTAATGTAGATGATGATAGCAAGCCTACCAATCCAGTTACCATCAACTCTATTGAGATAAAATAAGGAAAGGGATGACGATGGAAAGAGGAGAATATTTAGGTATAACAGTTCGAGATATTCTGCCATACGAGTATAAGGATGATCGGTATGTTGAAGTTTCCGATAACGGTATCGTATTAGGCGAGGATGGGCTATCTATCGATATTACTGCTATGACAAAAGCTGGTGATGAGACTGGCGGAAGAGAGAACGAAGATGCTTTTAGAGTAATACAGAGCGGATCAGATTTATATATATTAGTTGCAGATGGTGTATCGAGTCAGATAAGCTATCCTACGCTCGAAACGACTGGTGCAAGGCATGCTTCAAAACATTTAGCGGTTCAAATGCCTTCGATAATATCATGTGCCATGAATGAAGACGATAGAAGAGCAGAAAATGTCATGCTAGAACTCAACAGATCTTTGAGAAAAAACACTATCAGGCTGATGGAAAATGAGGCGCAAAGAGACGATGGAGCGAAAATCAACTTTGAGAAACCCAGTACATTGCCTTCTTCTACAGGGACTTTGGTCAGGGTAAACAGAGAGAGCAACACATTGGATATTGCGCATGTTGGTGATTCTTGGGTAATAGTAGAATATACTGATGGCAAATATGATATTTTATCATTGGATACGAATTTAGTGCATGATGCGGAAACGATGCATAAAATAGATCAATGGAGAGGTACAGATGAAGATAAAATTACATTTAAGCAAGCTGTCGATCAAAATCTTGGTACAGACGATGCAGGGCAAGATAAGCCGCTAACAGCACATCTTAAAAAGTCATTTGATAGAAAAAATAATCCGAACAATGATCCAATGGGCACAGGAATTATTAATGGCGTGGAGGACGAAATATTTAAACAATATCTAATTCATGATTCCATAAACTTAGATCGTGTCAAAGCAGTGCTTATTGGTACAGACGGTATGGTGCCAATAGGCTTAAGCGAAAACAATCGTCTTGATCAACAGAAAATTTTTGAAATAATTAAAGAAAAAGGATTGGCTGGATTGATTAGTACCAATAAGAAAAATAATATAGACGATCCACATCATAACCAATATCCTAGGATAAAAGGGATAGATGATGCTACTGCCGTATATTTAGAATTTCATAAATAACTATGAGCAATAGAAAATATAAGAAGAGTCAAGAAAAAACAATCCCAGAAATAATCATCGTAGGCATTTTTAAAGGCTTATGGTGGCTTGTAACTTTGCCGTTTAAAAAGGGTGGTAGCAAAAAAGGTTTTTCTAGCCAAGATTGTCAGCATATTATTGCAAAGAGAACAGAAATTGAAAATTTGCTTTCATCAAATAATCCATATGAATTAAAGCATGGGTTGATGGAGGCGGATAAACTCGTTGATTTTATACTAAAAGCCAAAGGCTACCAAGGTCAAACATTTGCTGATCGCTTGTGCCAAGCTGAAGTATATACTAATAAAGCAGTTTATCAAGCAGTATGGGATGGGCATAAAGTTCGCAACAAGTTAGCCCATGATGACAGCCACATAAGCGACGATGAAATAAAAAACGCCATTAAGAAATTATTGAGGTATATATATGAATGATTTTAAAACAACAATAGGATTAGAAATCCATGTGCAGTTGGCAACAAAAAGCAAGATGTTTTGCCGTTGCGACAATAATTCTGAAGAATCAAAGCCGAATATTAATGTTTGTCCGCGATGTTTAGGCATGCCAGGGACTCTGCCTGTAGCTAATCGCCAAGCTATAGAATGGACTATTAAAACAGGCTTGGCATTAAATTGTGATATCCCGAAAGAATCAAAATTTGATCGCAAGCATTATTTTTATCCGGATTTGCCCAAAGGATATCAGATATCTCAGTATGATCAGCCGTTGTGCAAGGGAGGATGGCTTGAGATTAAAATCAAAAATCAAGAATCAAAAATCAAAAATATAGAAGGGGACATTAATTATAATCAGATAAAAAGAATTCAGCTAAACAGAATTCATCTAGAAGAGGATGCGGGCAAGCTGGTGCACAAAAACGGAGAATCTTTAGTTGATTTAAATCGTGCTTCAACTCCTCTAATGGAAATCGTAACTGAGCCTTGCATCAAGTCAGCGGCTGAGGCTAGAGCTTTTTTACAAGAGCTGCAGCTATTAATTCGTTATCTAAAAGTCTCTGAAGCTTCAATGGAGAAAGGGCACTTACGTTGTGATGCCAACATCTCGATACAAAAGATCAAAGATCAAAGATCAAAGGTTGAAGATTCGGAAGAGAACACTAATTTAGAGAGCTCTGAAATTGTGGAAATTAAAAATTTAAATTCTTTCAAATTTGTGGAAAAGGCTTTGCTTTATGAAGAAGAGCGATTGCGCGGAGAATATGGTAATTGGCCTGCAAAAAGTTGTAAAGTAACTCGTGGTTTCGACAGTGATAAAGGTGTGACTTACGCACAGAGGCAGAAGGAAGAAGCTAGTGATTATCGATATTTCCCAGAGCCGGATGTACCAATGATAAAAGTAAAAAGTAAAAAGTTAAAAGCTAAAAGTACAGGAATAAATAATGTTACACAAAAAGCAAAAAGTGGGGAACTTGAGTTTGATGTAGAGGAGATAAGAAAAAGTATTGGGCATTTGCCTCATATTTTAAGAGTAACATTGTCAAATAGCGGTATTCCTGATCATGTCAGCGAAAAGATTGTTGCTAATCCAAGACATGCATGGTATTTAATGAGTGGGGATAATTTAGAGAAAAATTTGGCTTTATGGGTGACGGAGGAAGTAAATGCCCAGATTGCTACTCATAAAATTACTTATGAAGAATATCAAAACAGAGTTCCGATAAGTCACTTGGCGGATCTTTTGGCTTTGGTTAAAGCTGGAAAGATTTCTGTAACTGTAGCAAAAGAAGTCTTTACTGAAATGGTAAAAACTGGTCAGCGGGCTTATGAAATTGTGGAGCAAAAAGGTTTGGAGCAGATGTCTGACGATGACGAGATTGTCAAAATTGTCAGCCAAATATTAAATGACAATCCAAATGAAACTTCAAGATTGAAAGCCGGTGACAATAAATTGACAGGTTTTTTTGTAGGTTTAGTGATGAAAGAGTCGAAAGGCAAAGCAAATCCTAAGATTGTGCAAAAAGTACTACAAGATCTGATCTTAAAATAGTATAATGTTTTAAGCAATATCTCAGAAATTATAAAGATAATAGTAACGGTTAAGTTCAAATACTATCTGGTAGTAAAATGGGGTTACATTATTAACCTATATCAGTGAGAGATACACAATTTTTAACATATATTTAATTAATGTTTGGGTTATTGTTACTCACTCTGGTGAAAATTTTTATTAAGCTAAAAAATAAAACAAAAAAAGGAGAAATTTAATATGGCAAAAATCGTTTTTGAAGGTGAATCTCACGAAACAAGCAAACAAACTAAATACAAGACTAGGCCTTTTGGGTTGGCGACTGTTGTAGTCTTAGTAAGTTTAATAATTGGATTGGTTGGCGGTTTTGGTAGTATATATTTATTATCATACGACAATGGTTCTTTGGCAAAGAAACTGGGTTTAAATAATGCTACTAACTTGCCTATAACTTCGACTAAGACGGAAAAAATAGTTTTAGAAGAGTCTAATTCAATAATTAAAGTATCTGATAAAGTCTCTCCATCGGTAGTGTCTATTATGTCTACGTCTATGTATCAAGACATTTTTGGCAGGACATACGAATCGTCAGGAGCCGGTACAGGTTTTATTATTACTAGTGATGGATTAATTATTACAAACAAACATGTAGTATCTGATGCAAATGGTAAATATACTGTAATATTGTCTGACGGTAGAAGTTTTGATGCTTCTGTTCAATCACAAGACCCATACATGGATTTTGCGGTTGTGAAAGTAGATGCCAAGGATTTACCGGTGGTAGAGTTAGGAGATTCAGATCAAATGCAGGTTGGGCAATGGACGGTAGCTATTGGCAATGCTCTTGGCAAATTTCAAAACTCTGTTACAGTCGGTGTAATATCTGCTAAGAATCGTCAGATTGAAGCCAGCGATTCTAACGGTCGAAATTCTGAAGTTCTAGACAACTTATTACAGACTGACGCGGCAATTAACTCAGGAAATTCGGGCGGACCTTTGATCAATCTTAGCGGACAGGTAATTGGTATCAACACAGCTATAGCTTCTCAAGCTCAAGGCATTGGTTTTGCTATACCTATAAATTCAATCAAAGGAGCTTTGGAAAGTGTCAAAACTACAGGTAAAATCGTTCGCCCTTATTTAGGAGTTCGTTATGTAATGATTACTAAAGATATTGCTGAGCAGAATAAATTAAGTGTAGAATACGGCGCCTTAGTGACTAGAGGTAGTGGTTTGGGTCAAGTTGCAGTGGTGCCAAGCTCGCCGGCAGATAAAGCAGGGATTGTCGAAAACGATATAATTTTAGAAGTAAATGGTGAAAAAGTTGATTCAACTCATGGACTAGCTTCGTTGATATCTCAATATAAAGTAGGACAAGAAGTGAGCTTAAAAGTTTTATCAAAAGGTAGTGAAAAAACAGTTAAAATCACTTTAGAAGAGATGAAATAAAAATTATTATAGTATAATAATGCTCCGCGCGTCGTCCATACCAAGGAAGACGCGCGGTTTTAGTTCGGACCTAGGCGGTGGTGGTTGTCGTTGATGCGGATTGTGATCTCGATCCCCTCCCTAATCTTAGAGTGAACTGCGTTCTGCCGTCGGACTTCTTGATGATTCTGCCTACGGCACCACAGCCACTACACACCGCAAAATCTGCTGAGAGCATTGTCACAGTTTTACCCTCGCACTTTTTGCAGTGTTGCAAATCAACTGAGATGGGATGTTTTTGCCTATTTGCCATACCATGTTGCACTGGTCTCACCTCCTTTTACTATCGCTACAGTCCAGTTTTAGATTAACAAAGTCAGATAATAAAACTATGTATTATATTATAAAAAAAGTATGCATGGATATAAATAAAATGTATTAAACTATAAATATTTTAGTGTAATTGCGAATAAACCTTTGAATTTATTGGCATTATCGATTTTCTTGAGTGTTGATCCATTTTTACTACAAAGAAATTCAATTAATTGTGTTTGAGAAGGATCAGATTCAATAAGCGCCAATCCATTTCTATTTAATTTTAAAGGTAGAGATATAATTAATTTCTTAATCGACTCAACCCCTTTTTCTTTCGCGAATAAAGCTTCCTTGGGTTCATAATTTAAGCCTATAGTGTTGAAGCTGTGATCTTTATTACAAAAATTGCTCTCATCCAAATACGGTAAATTAGCAATTATTAAATCAAACTTATTAGGAAGTCTGGGATTATTAAATAAATCTGATTTAAAAAATTGTATATCATCATATACCTCATGAGTTTTAGCATTGTTTTTGGCAGTATTAAGTGCTTTTAATGAGATGTCTGAGGCAAAAAAGGTTAGTGGTTGGTGGATGGCGGTTGGCAGATTTTTTATCAAAGAAATTATTATACATCCGCTTCCGGTACCTATATCTATAATATCGATCGGTTGATCGGTCGATTGATTTTTTGGAGAAATAATTTTTAGGTAAGAGAGAGCTTGATCTACTAAGGATTCAGTTTCGGGGCGAGGGATAAGAACATTTTTATTTACCATAAAATCCAAACTATAAAATTCTTTTTGTCCGATAATATATGCTAGTGGTTCGCCTTGTTTGCGACGTCTAATATAGCGTCGAAATTTTTGATATTGAGCATTAGTTAATAAATCATCTGAGTGAGTAATAATATAAACATCATCTTTTTCGACTACAGCTCGCAGTATTGCTCGAGCATCGATATCTGCTGTTTTGATGCCGGCTTTGGATAATTCGCTAATAGTAGATCGTAATATTTTATTCAGATTCATTTTGGCTTTCTAGTATACGTTTTTGATCTTCTTCAGCTAGAGCTGTAATGAGTGGATTGAGATCGCCGCTGAGAATTTTTTCTATAGAGTGCCAAGATTGATTAATGCGATGATCAGTAATACGGTCTTGCGGAAAATTATAAGTGCGTATTTTTTCGCTACGGTCACCAGATCCAATCTGCGAACGTCTGGTATCGCCACGTTCTTTGGACAATCTTTCATCTTCAGCTGCGAGCAATCTCGAGCGTAAAATATTCATGGCTTTAGCTTTGTTTTTTAGCTGGCTTTTTTCGTCTTGGCAAGAAACTACTAATCCTGTTGGCATATGAGTAATGCGAACTGCTGAATCGGTGGTATTTACGCTTTGACCTCCTGGACCACTTGAGCGAAAAACATCAATACGTAGATCTTCTGGTTTTATTTCAATATCAGCTTCTTCTGCTTCAGGCAAAACAGCTACAGTAATAGTAGAAGTATGAACTCTACCTGATTTTTCGGTTTCTGGAACACGCTGAACCCTATGAACTCCACTTTCGTATTTCATTTTGGAATATATACTATAGCCTTTTAACGAAAAGGCAATATATTTCAAGCCACCGATTGCAGTATTTTGCGAGGATAATACCTCAATTTGCCAGTTATTGAGCTCAGCATAACGAGAATACATTCTAAAAATTTCAGTGGCAAATAATTCTGATTCATCTCCGCCCGCACCTGGACGTATTTCGACAATAGCATCTTTTTTATCGTTAGGATCTTTGGGGATAAGTGCTGTTTCTAATTCCTTTTTTAATTCTGAGTAAGATAATTTCAAGTCATCAATCTCACCCAAAGCAATTTCTTTGAGTTCTTCATCTGATCCACGCAAAATTTCTTCGTTTTCTGAAACATTTCTTTTTAGATGAAAATATTTTTCTATTTTTAAAGCTAGTTCTTCATATTCTGACTTTTCTTGGGATAATTTAGTGAGTTTTGAATTGTCGAACATGTTTGAAGGATCAGAAAGACATTTAACTAGTTCATAATATTTGTCTAAAATTATTTGAAGTTTATTGTCCATATATTGGTTATTAATGGCTTATAACCTTGAATTACAAAATAATATTTATTGACTTTACAATTTTTTTGGTATTTTCCCAGATATCTAAAAATTTTTGCAAGCGTCAAAATTTAATTAATTTTTTGAAATTTGTAATCCAAGAGCATTATAATTATTTTATCCTGTTGCACAAAATATGCAAAAACCAGCTCGAAATAATCTTACTGGTTTAATTATATACCATAAAAAGCTATTTTTCTGCTTTATTGTTTTTGTCTTCGGATTGATTTGCGCCTTTGTCAGCTTTTTGCTTATTGGGTTGTACTTTACCAGTAGGCATGGTGTTTTTAAAACCTTCAGCTGCAGCCACACGTGCTCGAAATTTGTCGACTCTTCCTGCGGTGTCAAGCAATTTTTCTTTACCCGTGTAGTAAGGGTGGCACTGAGAACAAATTTCTACGTGAATTGTCTCAAGAGTCGAGCCAGCACTAAAAGAAGCTCCGCATGCGCAGGTAATTTTGGCTTCCGAATGATAAGTTGGATGTATGTCTTTTTTCATAACGAAGCAATCATAGCACAATATTTACATTAATTCAAGATTCTGCTAATATAATATATACATTATAAATAATAACTCCGAGATATCGGAGAAATCGCACACCCCTCTAATACTTCTTCCCGCGAATGCGGGATTGTGGGGTGGAGGATTAAAGAAGGAGAAATATGGTTAAAGCCCCAACTCTTCGAGAAATGCTCGAAGCAGGTGTACATTTTGGTCACAAGACATCTCGCTGGGATCCAAGAATGAGCAAGTATATTTTTACATCCAAAAATGGTGTACACGTAATTAATTTAGAGAAAACGGCTGAAAAGCTAAATGAAGCCATGGCTTATTTGTCAAATGCTAGCGCTAACGGGAAAAATATTGTATTTGTTGGTACCAAGAAACAGGCTCAGGAATTAATCAAAAAGGCTGCTATCGAGTGCAGTTGTTTCTACATTACAGAGAGATGGCTTGGAGGTACTCTAACTAATTTCAATGTGGTGTCGAAAAGCATCAAAAATCTCGAAAGAGCTAGATTAAAAGTTACCAGCCCCGAATATGAAGAAATGCGCAAAAGAGATAAAGTAAAAATGCAAAAAAGCATTGAGAAAAGTGAGAAATTAGTTGGCGGTTTGGTAGGCATGAATGCTAAGCCTGATATTTTGATATTGATTGGTGCACACGATGAAAAAAATGCTATCGAGGAAGCTAAAAAACTTAATGTTCCAATTGTAGCGCTTACAGATACGAATTCAAATCCTGATGATATTAATTACCCGATTCCGGCAAACGATGATGCAACCAAATCAATTTCGCTTTTTGCAAATTTATTTGCTAAAGTAATTAAAGAAGGCAAAGTTTTTTCAAAGCAGACTAAATAACATGCTTTACTATATATATTCTAGATATAGAGTATATTCTGTAGATTAAATAGCGAGGAGATCATATGATTAAAGCAGCTGATATTGCAAAATTAAGAGAAAAAACTGGTTTAGGCATGATGGAGTGTAAAAAAGCTTTAGAAGAAGCCAATGGTGATGAAAATAAAGCCATGGATTTTTTGCGCAAAAAAGGTGCTGCCAAGGCTGCCTCGAAATCAGAAAGGGAAGTAAAAGCTGGCATGGTTGAGGCGTATGTTCACGATAATAAGATTGGAGTTTTAGTCGAAGTGTTGGCAGAGACAGATTTTGTTGCTAAAAATGATGATTTTAAATCATTCGTACATGATATCGCCTTACATATCGCTGCTGCCAATCCAAAATATTTATCCAGCAATGATATTCCCACCAACGAAGTTGAAGAAGAAAAACAAAATTTGTTGGAACAAGATGATATGAAAGGTAAACCAAAAGATATTGCCGAGAAAATTGTAGAAGGTAGAATTAAAAAATATTGTGAACAAATTTGTTTGCTGGATCAGCCTTTTATCAAAGATCAAGATAAAACCATCGGTGACCTATTAAATGCTTTGATTCAAAAAATTGGAGAAAATATTGTTATATCCAGATTTGTTCGTTATGAGATAGGAAATTAATCGGGGAGCATCCTATGGAACAAATTATTAAAGAAACCGAAAAATTAATGAACGATGCTTTGAATCGTTTGTCTGAAGACCTAAAAAAAATTAGAACCGGTAGAGCCAGCACTTCTTTGGTGGAAGATATTAGAGTTAGCTATTATGGCACTATGATGGCAATGCGCGAAGTTGCAACTTTGAGTGCTCCTGAGGCTGGTTTAATCCAGATTAAACCTTTCGACAAAGGTGCAATAAACGATATTGAGAATGCTATTAGAAACTCCGATCTGGGATTAAGTCCGATTAATGACGGAGTCTTTGTGAGAGTTACTTTGCCACCTCTTACTGAAGAACGTAGAACAGAATTAGCAAAACAGGCCAAGAAAACCGGTGATGCTGCCAAAGTAATGATGCGCACTATAAGAGGTGAAAGCTGGGAAAAAATTCAAAAAATGGTAAAGGATAGCTCATTGACTGAGGATGACAAATATAGGGGCGAAAAAAAGCTAAATGAACTTATAGACAAAATGAATGTCTCAGTTGATAAAATAGTGTCAGAAAAAGAAAAAGAGATTATGAGCATATAATCTTAATAATGTTAGCGGATTAATATAATTTTTGGTGGAAAGCATGATTTTAACTATATTATCATTTATAATAATACTCTCCGTGCTAGTTGTTGCTCATGAATTTGGGCATTTTATTGTTGCCAAGAGAACTGGAATTAAAGTCGAAGAATTTGCCATTGGATTTCCACCTCGTGTTTGGGCAAAGAAGGTGGGCGAAACTGAATATGCGATTAATGCTATTCCTTTGGGCGGTTATGTAAAAATGCTAGGAGAGGTAGAGAAGAGCAAAGATCCGCGAGCATTTGAAAATCAAACACGATCGGTGCGATTTTCAGTTGCAGTAGCTGGTGTGGTAATGAATATTATTTTAGCATGGATTATTCTAAGCATTGGTTTCGTCATTGGTATGTCTCCTATAGTATCTGATTACAGAGATATCCCTGGTAAAGTAAAAAATTCTGAGATAATTGTAGCTAGTGTGCTATCTGAAAGTGCTGCTGAAATTGCAGGGCTTAAACAGATGGATAAAATTATTTCAATCGAAAGTAATGGTAGCAAACAATTATTTGGTTCTGTCGAAGAGTTGTCAGAATATACCAAAACTCATCAAGGCGAAAAGATTATAATTGATTTTAGCCGAGACGGTATTAGCCAACAAAAAGAGATAACTTTAGGTGAAAATACAGCTTCGCCTTTGGGTGTGTCGGCTGTAAGTAATGCCACAGTTCAAGTGCCTTGGTACAAGGCTCCCTATGTAGCTTTACGTGAGACCTATGAGATAACAAAATACACTGTGCTGTTTGTTAAAGATTTATTCGTTAAAATATTTACGGATCAAAAAGTATCCGATCAGGTAGGCGGACCGGTACAAATCTATTTGGCTACAGGCACAGCAGTCAAAATAGGGTTTATGGCAGTATTACAATTGATTGCCATACTTTCTATAAACTTAGCGATTATTAATATCTTGCCATTGCCTGCTTTGGATGGAGGCAGAATATTGTTTATTATTATTGAATCCTTTGCGCGCAAAAGAATTATTAAAGAAAAAGTTGAGAGTATTATTCATACTATCGGTTTTGCTTTATTGTTTTTGGTGCTAGTGCTAGTTACCTACAATGATATCGCCAAGTTGATAAAATAATTTTTTTTCAAAGCACTAAGAAGAAAGTGAGTGGCTGTTATGAAAAGAAGTAGATCTTTTATAAGAACTCTCAAAAATATATCTGATAAAGATAAAATCGCTTCTTCAAAATTGTTAAAACAGGCCGGGTTTATCCAAGAGTCAACTGCCGGTCGTTTTTACATTTTACCTCTTGGTCAGCTAGTACAGCAGAAAATTATGCAAATAATCAAAGAGGAAATGGACGACTCCGGTAGCCAAGAGATGGTGAGCCCCATTTTGCATCCACTTGAACTTTGGCAGGAAACAAATAGGACAAACACAGCAGGTTTTGAACTGATGAAGGTCAAAGATCGTCGCGGTGCTGATTTCGCTTTGGGTGGCACGGCTGAGGAAATGTTTGTTGACTTAGTTCGTCAACACGAGATTAGCTACCGTGACTTGCCTTTTAGCCTTTATCAATTTTCCCCAAAATTCAGAGATGAATTACGAGCTCGTGGAGGGTTATTGCGTGTTAGAGAATTTATTATGAAAGATGCTTATTCATTTGATAAAGATGAAGATAGCTTCAAAGTCGAATATGAAAAAATGAAAAAAGCATATACCAAGATATTTGACCGACTTGGTCTCAGAACTTCAATAGTGGAGTCAGACAATGGTTATATTGGAGGTGAATATTGTCATGAATATATCATGGATTCCGAAATTGGAGAAAGCCGATATTTCGTATCTGAAAAAGGCGGTTATGCGGCCCATGAGGATGTTGCTAAGTTTAAAAAAGACGAAAAAAATATTCAAGAAGATCAGAAACCTCTGGAATCAATAGACGCTAAAAGAGGTCTGACTATGCAAGATGGAGCAGATTTTCACAATCTGCCTTTGTGGTTGCAGATAAAAGATGTTTTATTTGTAGATGAAAATAATAGATTTATTTTAGCTATCATTAGAGGTGATTATGATGTTAATGAAACAAAACTGAAGCATTTGATAAAAGCTACGACATTGAGATCAGCTACTAATGAGGAAATAATTGAAAAGCTAAAATCCGAACCGGGATTTATTTCACCTGTGGGGATTAAAGAATATTTACCGAAAGAATTAGAGTTATTGATTGTAGCTGATGATTCATTGCGAACAATAGTAAATGCCTATGGCGGAAGCAATAAAAAAAATGTTGATTTATTGAATGTGAATATTGATCGGGATTATAGGGCGGATATCGAGGGAGATATAGCTCTGGTAAAAGGAGGTTGCGAAGCTGAAGACGGGTCCGGCAAGCTGATTGAAAAGCGCGGGATAGAAGTCGGTAACATTTTTCAACTTGGTTATCATTATTCAGAAAAAATGAAAGGTGCCGTATATACTGATATAGATGGCAAACAAAAACCTTTTTATATGGGGTGCTATGGAATAGGAGTAGGCCGAACTCTAGCGGCAATTGTAGAGAAATATCATGATGAAAAAGGTATAATTTGGCCGGAAGAAGTAGCTCCATACCAGATATATTTGATATCTCTTGGTAAAAATGAAGAGACCGAAGAAATTTACAATGAGTTAAATGATATAGCTGGTATTGAATGTTTGTATGATGATAGGGAGGCTACAGCAGGCGAAAAGTTTGCGGATAGTGATTTGATAGGTTGCCCATATAGAATTGTGGTTTCGGAAAAATCTCTCAAAGCCGGAGGCTATGAGATAACCAAGCGTTCAGGTGGCGAGAGCATAGTTGTTGGTAAAGAGGAATTGATAAAAAGATTCTCTGTTGATAAATCAGAAAAAAAATAATCATGGAAAGACAATTTAAACCGAATTTTAAAAACCTTCCAACATCCCCTGGAGTCTATCAGTTTATCTCTGACTCGGGGGCTGTTTTGTATATAGGCAAAGCAAAAAATATTAGAAATCGTATTAAATCATATTATCTAAAAGATCATGGCAGAGGTCCCAAAATTGATTTATTATTAGAAGCGGCGAGAGATTTGAGGGTAATCGAGACTGAAAGCGAAATAGAAGCAATATTGCTAGAAGCGGAATTGATAAAAAAAATATTGCCAAAGTATAATACATCACAAAAAGACGATAAATCTTATTTATTGGTGAAGTTTAGCAAAGATGAATATCCGCGCTTAATAATGGAACGCTATCAATTTAAAACCGGTACACAAAAGGAGCTAAAAAGTGCTTTTGGGCCTTATCCATCTGGCGATCTGCTAAAAAAATCATTCAAATATTTAAGAAAATTGTTTCCTTACCGTGATTGCAATGATAGAAAATATAATGCTTGTCGTAAAAAAGATAGGGCTTGTTTGTATGGAGATATAAATTTGTGCTTGGCTCCTTGCGTTGGAAAAACTACTACGAGCGAGTACAACAAACAGATCTGGTATCTGAAAGAAATATTGAGTGGAAAGAAAAAAAGAATTTTACAGAGTTTGTATAATCAGATGAATGTTGATTCGAAAAATAAAAATTATGAAAATGCTGCCAAAGTTCGCGACAAAATATATGCGCTAGAACATTTGAAAGAAGTAGCAGTAGGCTTGCGAGATGATGTATTTGATAGCTCAAAAATATTATTCAATCGTATCGAATGTTATGATATCTCGAATATTTTGGGGCAGTATGCTGTTGGCAGTATGTCTGTTGTAGCAAATGGAGAAAAAGCCACTTCGGAGTATCGAAAATTTAAAATCAAAACAGTTGAAGGCTCAAACGATGTGGCTATGATCTCTGAGGTACTAAAAAGACGGCTAAAAAATGATTGGCCTTTACCTGATTTGATTGTTATTGATGGCGGTTTGCCACAACTCAACGCTGCGATTAGAGTATTGAAAGATAATAATGTGAAAATTCCTTTAGTGTCTATAGCCAAGGGAGTCAAACGAGATAAAAACGAATTTCATTTCAATAACAGCGATATCGCTAAATATATTAAATCAACAAAAGATGCACAGCGTTTGATTGTCTTATCTCGAGATGAGGCTCATAGGTTTGCCATTGGATATTATCGCTTATTACATAAAAAAGGGATGCTGGAGGGGACAGAAAAGTGAATTAAGAATTATGAATTACATATAATAGATTTAGATCATTACAATAGCAGGGAATGATTTATTGGTAAGAAATAAGTACAAATTATGGCGAAAAGAAAACTAATACGATATAATTAATATACTTATTAAAAAAAAGGGTAATATGCGTAGACCAATGGTGGTAGCTAATTGGAAGATGAACACACGAGCGAGTGATGCATACATTTTAGCTACGACAATTCGTAATGCAGTAGCACCGATTGAGGGAATAGAGGTAGTTATCTGTCCACCGGCAATCTGGCTTGGTGAGGTGTCGGAGATTGTAAAAAAAGACGGTAAAGTAAATGTAGGAGCTCAGAATATGTTTTATGAGCCACAGGGTGCGTTTACCGGTGAGATTTCTCCTTTAATGATAGTTGATTTGGCAAAATATGTAATATTAGGACACTCAGAACGCAGAAACTATTTTTACGAAAATGATATTATTATCAATGAAAAGGTTGCAGCTGCACTAAAATATGGATTGGTGCCAATAATTTGTGTTGGTGAGAAAACTCAGAGTGCATCATTATCTGATGCAGTCCATCAGCTAGAAGATGCTTTGATGCATATACCAAAAAACAGATATCGAGATGTGGTGGTAGCTTATGAGCCGGTTTGGGCAATCGGTGGTGCAAAAGTTGCTTCCATAGACCATATCATAAAAGCTATTACCAAATTACGCGAAGTAGTTGGCAGAGATACGCCGGTTCTATATGGAGGAAGCGTGAACGAAACTCAAATTGTTGATTTGGGCAAGAGACCAGAAATTGACGGGGTGTTAGTTGGAAGTGCATCTCTAAAAGCAGCAGGATTTATAAATATTTGCCGCACTTGGGCTGAAGCAAAGAGTTTTAAAGGTGAAGTTATAATATAAATAATTTGGAGGGTAAAATGATTAATGTAGCAATCAATGGTTTCGGCAGAATTGGACGAGCTGTTGCAAAGTTAGCAGTAGCTAATCCAGAGATGAATCTGGTGGCTATTAATGATTTGGGTGATGCGCAGACTCTGGCACATTTGCTAAAATATGATTCTTGTTATGGAGTATATGAGAAAGAAGTTGGTTGGACAGAAAACGAAATAATAATTGGCACTCAGAGAGTACATTTCTACAGCGAGAAAGACCCTGGTACTTTACCTTGGCGAGAGTTAAATGTTGATGTAGTTATTGAATCAACTGGTATTTTCCTTACTGCTGAGAAAGCTCAGCCTCATATCAATGCTGGGGCTAAGAAAGTGGTTTTATCGGCTCCAGGGAAAGATGATTCTGTGCCCACATTCATTATGGGTGTGAATGCTAAGAATTATAATGGCGAACCGATAATATCCAATGCTTCTTGTACTACTAATTGCATTGGTCCTATTATGTATGTGTTAGAAAAGAAATTTGGTATAGAAAAATCCTTAATGACTACTATTCATTCATATACCGCAGATCAAAATTTGGTTGATGGACCACACAAAGATTTGCGTCGTGCTAGAGCGGCTGCACTCAATATCGTACCTACTTCTACTGGTGCCGCTAAAGCTTTGGGCAAAGTGTTACCGGAGGTAAATGGAATTTTTGACGGCTTAGCTATACGCGTACCTTCACCAGTAGTATCACTTTCTGATATTACTGCTGTATTAAAGACCAAGACATCTAAAGAAGAGATAAATGTTGCTTTTGAAGAGGCGGCTAGTGGTGAACTAAAAGACTTACTTATTGTCTCTGATGAGCCTATTGTTTCGACCGATCTAGTCCAAAATACTGCATCTGCTATTGTGGATTCAGAGCTAACCAATGTTATGGGTGGAGATTTAGTAAAGGTCGTTGGCTGGTACGACAACGAATGGGGTTACTCTTGCAGGTTGGTAGATTTGGTAGGACTTGTAGGATCAAAATAGCCAAGAACTGAAAACTAAAAAAATATAACTAAAAACTAGCCACTTGAACTTGCTATTCCCTGTGGTCTCTGCCACAGGGTAACCATTAAGGAAT
>CAYMCH010000004.1:0-28442 GCA_964389035.1 uncultured Candidatus Saccharibacteria bacterium
CTGATCGAGAATAGCCGGTGATCTTTTCTAATCCTGGTGAAAATTCCTGAATATTTTTGTCTTGGTCTAATATCAAAATACCATCTGTAGCGTTGTCAAATATTAGATCAATAGTCTCTTGTCTCAAATGAAGCTCTTTTTGTTTTTTTAACGCTTTTTCTTTAGACAATCTACACTCATGAAATAACCGTCGATTAACCAAATAATAATAAGTAGAAATAATCAGAGCAATTACAACTAATGATCTTAAAATGTTTTGAGCAATATTCCATGGGAAGTAAGAGACTATTATTAAAATTGCTAAGATAAATAATATCCAAAAAACAATCTCGATTACTTGATGAGTCTTATTTATAAAAAATTTGTGCAATTGTGTCCTCCTTGGCTTTTATTATTATAAATTTTTACATGGTTGATGGCAAATGATATAATAATTAATAATTAAAAGTGTGAGGGAACGTGAAGAAAGGTAAAGGTTCAGCTATCCTTATAGCCGTGTTTCTGGTAACCGCTGTTGGAAGTGTGGCTTTTGGTATTGGTAAATTATTTTTAGTTGAAAGTAATTTATCAAATGTCTGGGAAAATTCTACCATTGCATATTATGCGGCTGAATCTGGGATAGAAGAGGGGCTATTAAGATACAAATACGATAAAAACCAAGAAAAATCACCAGGATCCAAAAATGTTTTAGTCGCGAACTTATCGAAAGAAACTATTGCAGATGAATTATGGAATCCATTGTTTTATATAAATAATTTTGATGCTGCCGATAAACACTATTCTTCGACTATCGAATATTTGCAAAGATATTATGGTGAGGATATTGATATGAATGGATCATTTATGCCAATAGATGTAATCAATAATAATTCGACCGATTATTTTATTCCGCGCGATCAATCGATGAAGCTGGATTTAACAAAGCTAAATAGCAGTCATAGTGATATTAAATTATGGGTTATATTCACAGAAGATGATACTACAAGTGGTGTTTGTGATTACGATCATATTAATCCAGTGTTTATGGAAGTAAAACTTACTGGTAGTACTCCCGTAAGCAATCTTAATCAGTCGTCAGTAGCGTTGGTGCATCATGTGCACCAATATAATTTATCTGCAGATACATTTTTATCAGGTCCTGTTAATAATGGAGTTATAGAGTTTTCTTCATTAATTTCAAATATTGGGCAACTTACCAACAGTGCCATATATGATCATAATCAGGCTTTAGAAATGTCTTTAAAACCCATTGGTTGTTCGGCCAAGATTGGCATAACAGCTACTAATAGTGTAGGTAGCAAATTATTGCCGGGTCCATACAATACTATTAAATCAACAGGATACTATGGTGGCGGAACTAGAACAATAGAAGTAAAAGTTGACCGTCAATCTGGAACGGTATATGATTTGTATGATTATGTATTGTACAATAGATGATTTTATTGTTTTTTTAAATAACCATATTACATTGGAGGAATAATGAGCGAAGACAAAAAAATTTTAATTGTTGATGATGATCTAACATTACGTGAAATGTATGAAGAGAGGCTCAAATACGATGGTTTCGTGGTTATTGGTGCTAGCGATGGTGAAGAAGCGGTGCAAAAAATCAAACAAGAGATGCCCGATTTGATATTATTAGATGTGATGATGCCAAAAATGAATGGGATCGATGTTCTAAGAGCCATCAGATGTGACGATAATACAAAACATATTCCTGTTATTATTTTGACGGCTTTAATCCAAGAGATAGATAAATTAAAATCTTTAATGAATGAGAAAGACGGATATCTAATAAAAAGTGAACAAATGCCCAAAGAGGTGCTAGCTAAAGTTCATGAAATATTAGGTTGAGAAAATAAAAATCACTCTGTGAATTAATCTCTGCTCGCGAGTGATTTTTTACTTGTATGGCAAAAAAGCATTTACTCTGCCATAGTCTTCTTCGGGAGATATTTTTTTGGTTTGGTTTTCAGTTTGAATTTTTGTGAGTTTACTTTGGTTTATTTCAATTTTTGTTGTTGTTTGTTTGTCCGAGTTTGAAGGTTCGGAAATTATCGCAGAATAAATGAAATAACTCATAACACCTCCGCATATAACTAAAACAAAAGTTAGAATAATAGAACTGATTTTAAGTAAATCTTTATTTTCCATAATATGCTTTCCCTTCTATTCTTAGACTGAGTGTGCCTTTGTCGGCACTGTATCCTCCGAGAGAAAACGATTCGATAGTGTTGAAGCGATTTAAATTTTCCATTCGTTGTAAAAAGGTAATGATATTGTCTTGAGTGCTAACAAGAGTAGCTGAGAAATCAAGGGATTTTTCTGGTGCTTTTGCCGGGTTCGTAGTGCCAGTTTTGTTTTCTGCGTTTGAGCTATCTGAGGTTGATTTAGAAGTAGTGGTTGCTTTAGATTCGGCTACGCTCAATGAATTGATGATAACTGGAATTTCTGAAGATGTGTGTTCAAGAGTAACAATAAAACTGCTTGCTTCGCCTTTATCTGGTAAATAATTTTCTACGATTTCTTTCGTCTTAGTTAAGCCTTCTTTGTCTTTTTCGATCTTTTTTAGTTGTTGTACTTCTGATTGGGCGATTGTGAGTTGACTACCGATATCTTCTAAAGAAGTCTGATTTTTAGCAATTTCATCAATTTTTGGAATAATTAAAAAATAAAAAATTAATATAGCACTAACTAGTGTAATAGAAGATTTGATAATAATTTTTGTGATAGAGGGACTCATTATTCTAATATTCCAGTCATATTAAAATTATAACAATTATTTGTTGAATCAAAAGTAGAATTTTGGAAAGATAAATTTTTTAGGTTATCAAGAGATTCTAGGCGAGCTTGAAGTTTTACAATATCTTCTCTAGTCTCGGCGGAAGCAGAAATGTTAAAACTCCCTGCTTTTTTATCTACCGACATAGAACTAATCGATACTTTAGTAGGTATAACTGTGTTAAAGTTTTGAATAAATATCGACCATTCAATGCGTTCAGATTTAAGTTGATCGATTTTATTTATTTTGGTGTTGATTTGATCAACTTGTTCGCGAATGGGTTTTAAGCCGACTTTTTCTATGTTGGTTTCAGTTAATGTTTGTGTATTTCTGTCTAAAACTACTTTTAAGAAATAATTGACAAAATGAACAGCTGTATAAGTAAGTGCTACCATGATACTTAAAACAACAATGGCGGTATTAATCTGCCCTGATATTAGTTTAACCTTTTGCTCTTTTTTAATTTTTGGTGGAAGTAAATTTATCATATTACATTTTTCGAAGCGCTAAACCAAGTGCCGGTATAAACTGTGGATCAAGGTTTTTCAAATTAGTAATATTTGGAGAAGTAACAATTGATGATATGTTGGTTTGCTTGGAGAAATATTCAGCTATACCATTGATACGTGCTGCAGATCCGCAAATAGTTATTTGGCTAATAGGTGTTGGTTTATAACTTCTATTTTGATGGTATCGAATGGCATCAAGTAGTTCGTCAATAATCTCATTAAATACAGCTAAAAGTGAGGCATCGCTGCTATTTAAGTTTATCTCCGAGATCTCCTTTGTGCCTGGTTTTAAAGAAGAAATTTTTTCCATAATTTGATTTTTGCCCATTGAAGCAGTGGTAACAAGGCGAATATTAGCTTTATCCCAAATAGCAATCCTAGTTAGTTCTGTCCCGATATGTACTATAGCCATACTTTTAGTCTTGTCTTCAATAACTGCTCTGCCTGTTGCTATGGGCTTAGTTTCAAGAGCGACCAATTCCATATCTGCCATTTTAGCCATCTCCACATAATCATCAACTAGTTTTTTTGGAGAAGCTGCCACCAACACATCGATTAAAGATTCATCGGGGTGAGTAAGCAATACTTGAAAATCAACATAGACCTCGTTTAAAGGTATGGGTAAATATTGAGCTGCTTCATTAGGTACTGCTAAAGCAAGTTCTTTAGGGCTCATTTTTGGAACCTGAATAGTTTTTGAGAAAACAAAGGTTTCTGGCAAGGCAGTTACGATTTTTCTAGCTAATATGGGATGCGGTTTAGCTTTACGACATGCTTCTTTAATCATATTGGCAGCAACTGATTTATCTTTGATCCTATCCCTATCTAATAGGGGCTCAGTTATAGCATATTCAATTGCACCTAAAATCTCCACACCTTTTGATGTGGCTCTAGACACCTCGCATAATTTCAATGTCTCGAAACCAATGTCGAGGCCGAATGTACCAAAATCTCTTATTGCGAAAGAAAACACTTACCCCTCCAATATCTATCATTATTATAAGGTAATTATATTGCATTAACAAGACCATAAATTGGCTGTAATACAGACACAATTATCAAACCGATTCCTACGCCCATAATTACCATAAGAACAGGTTCTAACAGAGTAGATAAATTATTGGTAATGGAATCTACTTCTTTGTCAAAAAAATTAGCGATAGTATTAAATACATCATCAAGTGAACCCGATCTTTCTCCGACAGATACTAGGTTACCGATCATTCTTGGGAAAAGATGGCAATCTTTCAATACTTTAGAAATAGGCTCTCCTACTTCGACTTTGCCAATCATTTTATCAATTTCGTCTTGGTAAATAATATTATTCACGACCTGTTTAGAGGTGCGGAAGATTTCTAAAAGTGGTAATCCAGATTTGCTTAGACCAGAAAATGTTCTAGCAAAACGAGCCATATATGTTTTACGATTTAAGTTACCAAATACTGGAATGGAGATTTTTATTCTATCTAAAACATGTCTTCCTGAAATTGTTCTGCCATACATTCGTATAACAAAAGCTATAATTATACATCCGATTAAAATAAAAAGAAGATTGTGTTGTGTAAAGTCGCTAATGGCAATTACTATTCTAGTAAGTAATGGCAAGGCGACACCTGAATCGTCAAATATTTGTTTGAGCTGAGGGATTATTACTACTAAAATTAATATCATAACTCCCACGAGAGTGGTTAGCACAATTATCGGGTAAATCATAGCACCCCTAAGTTTTGAGGTGATAGCATAGTCTTTTTCGAGCTGTACAGTTAGACCCTGTAAAACATCATCAAGTTTACCAGATTTTTCTCCGGCACCAATAGTATTTACATATACTGAGTCAAATATATTTTTATGTTTTTCAAAAGCCAACGAAACCGGGGAACCACCTTTTACATCAGAAATTATCTCTCCGATAGCTTTTGCAAAAGGTTTGCTTTGAGTTTCTTCTCTCATTACCTCTAGGGCTTCTACTACAGACAATCCTGATCTAATCATAACTCCTAGCTGTTGAGTAAAGATAATTCTATCTTTTAGTGATACTTTATTAAAAACTTGTGGTAGAGCTGAACCTTTATTCTGGGCGACAATGTTGCTTACATAGAGACCTTTTTCTCTCAAAGTTAAAATTGCTCCTTGTTCGTCAGTAGCTTCGATCTCTCCAATAACTAGTTTGCCTTCTTTGTTTCTCGCTTTGTAATTATAATGCATAATTTTAATTTTTAGTGGTACGCCAGACTTCTTTCATGGAAGTTGTGCCTTTTATGGCTTTAATAATACCATCCTGAATCATAGTGACCATACCTTGGTTTATAGCCAAATTATTTAGCTCTTCAGACGAAACTCTCCTTAGAATTAGTTGTTGCATCTCTGGAGTAATTGCTAGGATTTCGTAAATCCCAATCCTGCCTTTGTATCCCGAATTTTCACAACTTTTGCATCCTTTACCTTGATAAAATTTTAATTCTTTTTTAGAATATTCTTCTTTTTCTGCAGGGGGCATACGATCAATTTCTTTTTTTATTAAGTCAAGTTCTTCTTGAGGAAGTTTAACTTCTTCTTTACAATTTTGACAAATAGTACGAACTAATCTTTGTCCGACCACAACATTTATTGATGAAGTAATTAAAAAAGGTTCAACTCCCATGTCGATCATTCTTGGGGCAGCACCGGCGGCATCATTGGTATGAAGAGTGGAAAGTACGACGTGACCAGTTAGGGCGGCATGTACAGCCATCTCTGCAGTCTCTCGATCTCTGATTTCCCCAAGCATAATTATATCGGGATCTTGTCTTAAAATCGATCTGAGTCCAGCCGCAAAGGTATAACCGATCTCTGAATTAACTTGACTCTGATTTATTCCTTTCATCTGATATTCCACCGGATCTTCAAGAGTAATAATATTTACACCTTCATTAAAAACTTTTTGTATCATGGCATACAAAGATGTGCTCTTGCCACTTCCTGTGGGACCAGTAACCAATACCATACCATGACTTTTTGATAGATTAGCATCGAGTGTTTTTAGGCCACTGCCACTCATACCCAATTGTTCAATTGTGAGGATGCCAGATTCTTTGTCTAGGATTCTCATAACTACTTTTTCGCCGAAAGCAACTGGCATACTGGAAACACGGAAATCTACTCTACGATTATCTACATGAATATTAAAACGACCATCTTGTGGCACTCTTTGCTCATCTATTTTCATGTTGGATAATATCTTTATACGTGAAATTACAGCTGCTTGAATGTCTTTTGGTAGTGAGATTTTTTTTCTCAACATTCCGTCAAGTCGGAAACGGACTTCAACCTCTTTTTCATTAGGTTCTATATGAATGTCCGAGGCTTTGTCACGAATAGCTCTTTTGAGAAGAGAAGAGACAATTTTAGCAGCAGGAGCATCATCACTGACTGTTTCAACAATAGCTGTTTTCTTGTTCTCTTCATTTTCTTCTTGACCCTGGGCAATAGCTATGGCGTTGGATACTTCGCTTTCTAAGCCTTGATATTGATTTAATATGTTGTTAACATCTGATTCACTGGCTAAGAAAATTTTAATTTTTTCACCTAGAAGCCGTTTGATCATTTCTCTAGTTTCCACATCTTCGGGATCAACCATAGCTACATTAACGATATCATTATCTGATTCAAACGGCACAGCTTTATATGATCGTGCGATGTTTTCGGGAATTTTTGATAAAAGTTCTTTGGGCACGATTGTTTTGCTTAAATCTTTGTATTCAGTGCGGGCTTTATCAAAGTTGAAAGATCCTTCACCTCCAGAAAAAATTGGCAAATTTGAATCAGAATTGGATAAAACTTGTGTATTTTCTGGTTCAAGATTAGTGGAAAAAGAGGGATTACCTATATTATGGTTGTCTTCGATATTCTCTTTAAGTTCTTCTTTTATTGATTCTATCTTTTGTTCGGCTGGTTGAATTGTTGGTGGCAATGCGGACTGTTTTGGCGCAATAGTAGGTGAAACGACTTTTTGAGCTTTGGCTGTATTTTTACCAAAAATTCCAGACTCGGCTAAATTAATGTGATCTTTATTTTCTCTAGTGTTGTTTTGACTTTCCGCAATAGTTATTTTTGAATCATCTATAGGTGTTTCCAAGTTGGTGCTACTTATTTCGCTTTTATCTGAAATGTCTTTTTTATCTTGTCCAAAAAACCCCAAGCGATTTTTTATTGTTTCAAATGGACCTGGGCTTTGTTTGGTTTGATTTGATTCATGAACAATAGGAATTTCTTCGCTTTCTTTTGAATTGTCGGTCTCAGTGGGGTTGGTGGGTGTTGCAATGTTGGTTTTTTTTTCTTCAATAATATTTGTGTCATTGTGAACGCGTATCGGACCTTGAACGGTTGAAAACTCTCTTCCTCCATCGCTTAGTATCTCCTCATAAATATTTACCGGTTTTTCTCTACTATTTACCGCATGTTCATGATATAATTCGATGTTATCTTCCATGTGTGCTTGTTCTATAACTTTAGTTTTATTGAAAGATTCAGATGAGTTCCCCGAATTATTATCTGCCAAATTTATTTGATCTGATTTTGTGTTATTCACATTTATTTTAATCTCGACAGCATTGCTTTCTTCTTCCTTGTCTGCATCTTCTGTTTCATTTTCATGTCTTTTTTCGTTAAAAATCTCATCCGTTTCATTGTCATTAGAATATAGTTTTCCCGCAACATCTTTTTTAAGGTTATCGGATGGCATCCATTTAACTACTTTTGTTGGAAGCATAATCAATTTCTCGCCATTTTTGGGATGGTTTATGGTCTTGGATGGGTACTCGATAACATAAAAAGAGCCAAAATTTGAATAAATAACTTTGTCTCCATTCATCAAGGCTTCGGTTACAACTGCTCCGAAAGCAATAATGATATTTTCAGCTTGTCTTTTGTTTAGCTTTGTTTTTTTCGCAATCTCTAAAGCTAAAGAGTTACGATTCATACCCCTCCTAGTATCTCGTGCTTATCTATAATTATTATATCAAGCAAAAATATATTCTACAATAATAAATGCGGAAAAAGCGTAGTTTTTATTATTATGCTCTAATAGTACTGTTAATATCTTGAGGGATAAATTGGGGATAAATGATTCTATCTGAAACATTAAAAACCAGCTATTAGCTTTCATATTGATAAAAAATACTACTTGTTCCGAGTTATATTTTCAACAAAAACAAGAAGCTATAATAGATTTAGGTTTATAAATCTGATCTGAATTTAATTTAAAAAATATTTATAAGAATTGTTTGTAGGTATAGACATGACTTTGTATAGAAAATATCGACCTCAAAAATTTGCTGAAGTAGTAGGACAAGATCCGATAAGAGATAGTCTTTTACAAGCCATTCGTGATAACCGATTGTCACAAGCTTATTTGTTTACTGGTCCTAGGGGTACTGGCAAAACTACAACGGCAAGGCTTATTGCCAAAGCTGCAAATTGCTTGGATTTAGAAGAAAAAAAGAAATCTGGAAAAGAAGTTAGTGGCGAACCATGTGG
Organism: uncultured Candidatus Saccharibacteria bacterium; assembly: GCA_964389035.1. Classification (GTDB taxonomy): domain Bacteria; phylum Patescibacteriota; class UBA1384; order XYA2-FULL-43-10; family XYA2-FULL-43-10; genus CAYMCH01. The sequence goes on from CAYMCH010000004.1 coordinate 8,806, forward strand.
TAAATGTGAAAGCTGTTTGGAAATTGGTAGTGGTAAGTCTTTAGACATTATTGAAATTGATGCTGCATCAAATCGTGGTATTGATGAGATAAGACAACTTCGAGAACAGGTACGTTTTGCACCAGTTAGAGCAAAATACAAAGTTTATATTATCGATGAAGTTCATATGCTTACCCGCGAAGCTTTTAATGCTTTGCTCAAGACTCTAGAAGAGCCACCAGCCCATGCTATTTTTATTTTAGCTACAACCGAACCGCATAAAGTGTTGCCAACAATTATTTCGCGTACGCAAAGATTTGATTTTGGAAGAATACCTATGCCTGCATTAATAAAAAATCTTGAAACTGTTGCCAAATCCGAAAAATTTAAAATCGATAAAGAAGCTTTAGAAATTATTGCTATGCTTGCAGAAGGTGGGTCTAGAGATTCGCTTTCTTTGCTCGAAAAGGTTGCGTCGTATTCATCTGATATTTCTATAGAAAATGTCCGTTCGATATTGGGTATTGCCGAGATTGATCAAGTTGTAGGGCTTATAAGGGCGATTTTTAATTCAGAAGCGGAGGAGGGATTAAAAATCGCTCAAGCCCTTTTTGGGAGCGGTGTTGATTTTAGCCAGTTGAATTCATCAATACTTAATGTATTGAGAAAAATATTAAATTGGTCTGTAGCGGGAGAGTTTTTGCTAGATGACACAGAAAAGAATAGAAAGCAGATATTATCTTTGGCAAAAATTTCTCGTGAAAAATATGGTAGTGCGTCTATATCTATAATACTTAAGATTATTAGAGAGTTTATCGAATGTGGTAAATTAATGAAAGATACCATCGATCCATTGGTAGCCATGGAAGTGACAATTATCTCTGCTTCTGAATTAGCCAATGCAAAGACTGATATTATTTTATCACCTCCGAAAATTGTCAAAACTAATATTGAAATTAAAAAAGAAGAGATAGTATCAAAAGAAAAAAAAATAGAACAAGCTCACCAAGCTGAGCAAAAAGCAGTTTTAAATACAGTTTTATCAAAAGAAAGTAATATAGAGGCAGATAAAGAAGAAATAGAATCTCAAAATAATAATAAAGACGAAGATGATAAGGCTTTACCTAAACTTTTAAACGAACTAGATGAAAATCTTTGGAAAGAGGTGATTGGAGAACTAAAGAGAGAAAATAATAGTTTGGCGGCATTGCTTAAAGATGCTAAGCCGATGGCTGTAGAAAAAGGCAAGCTTGTTCTTGGTGTGCGTTTTAAGTTTCATAAAGATAAGATTTCTGAAGCCAAAAATGTCAAAATCTTGGAAGGCGTGATCTGTTCGGTGACTAAGAGTTCGTGCAGAGTTTTTTGCGAAATTGCTGATTTTAATAGCAAACCAACAGTAGAGGCGAGCGATGATGAATTGGCTGAGGAAGCGGAGCGGATATTTGCAGAATAGAATAAAAATTTAAAATTTGAAGTGAATTTATAATAATAAAACTCAAATATTAAAATTGAATTTAAAAATAAATTTCTGTTAACTTTACAAAATTTCTAGGCGTTTTTAGAGATTTTCGTCTTAAATGTTTGCAACCGTCAAAATTTTTAAAAATCGTGTAAATATTGTATTTCAAGAAATTAATAAATTTTAAGTTGAAAACGTGCCAAAAGAACAACCAAAAAATTTTAATAAAGAAAAACCTAGACGCAAGATTGCAATTCCTGCTGGTGTTCGTATTCCGCCCCAAAACGTTGATGCAGAGAAGAGCGTTCTTGGGGCTGTACTAATTGATAAGAATGCTTTAATAAAAATTGTCGATGTAGTTTCGCCTCCAGATTTCTATGATGATAATCACGGTATAATTTTTGAAGCTATGTTGACTTTGTTCGAGAAGCGCCAGCCGATTGATATTGTCACGCTTACAGAGCAATTGGAATCAGAGGAGCAGCTTGACCAAGTCGGTGGAGCAGGATACTTGGCAGATATTGTTAATGCTACACCAAGTGCGGCTAATGTAATTCACTACGCCAGAATCGTCTCTGATAAAGCAGTATTGCGTCGTTTGATTGAAGCCTCCTCTCACATTACTGAGCTGGGTTTTGATGAAGATACTGATATTTCGGAGACTTTAGACAAAGCTGAGCAGTCGCTTTTTACCGTGTCGCAAAAATTTATGAAAGACAAGTTCGTACCAGTAAAAGATATTTTGACAGAGGCATTTGATCGTATCGATAAAATTCATAAGGATAAAGACAAGGGGGCTTTACGTGGCGTGCCTTCTGGCTTTCGCGATTTAGATGGGTTAACTGCTGGCTTTCAAAAATCAGATCTAATTATTTTAGCCGCTCGTCCTTCGATGGGAAAGACTTCGATTGTCTTAAATATTGCCGAGCATGTAGCAATTGAAGAAAAAATTCCTGTTGGCATATTCTCATTGGAAATGAGCAAAGAGCAGTTAGTCGACCGTCTTTTGTCTTCGCAAGCTGCGGTTGATTCATGGAAGCTGCGAACCGGTAATCTTAGTGACGAAGATTTTCCAAGAATCGGCTATGCTATGGGTGTACTTTCTGAGGCACCGCTCTATTTTGATGATACTCCAGGGCAAAATGTTATGGAAATTCGCGCCAAAGCACGTCGATTGCAAATGGAGCATGGGTTAGGCATGGTAATTATTGACTACTTACAGCTTATGGAGGGTAAGGGTAGAAGCGGAGATGCCAATCGGGTGCAGGAGATATCAGAGATTTCACGCTCCCTTAAGGGTTTGGCTCGTGAACTCAAAGTGCCGGTAATCGCGCTTTCTCAGTTATCCCGTGCTGTAGAACACCGTCCGGATAAGCGCCCACAGCTGTCAGACTTGCGTGAGAGTGGAAGTATCGAGCAAGATGCGGATATTGTAATGTTTCTTTATCGTGATGAGTATTATGATCCCGATACTGACAAAAAAGGCATCACCGAAATTTTGCTAAAAAAACACAGAAACGGTCCAACTGGATTTGTAGAGGTGTACTTTCAGCCGGAGCAGATGCGTTTTCGCGATTTGGAAAAACGTCGCGATGGCAATTCCGCCCCGCCACCCGGCTTCGAACCAGGGGACTAATAATGATGTTGACCCTGTATAAATTATGTCAAAAATTCACCTAAACAGTGCCTTAAAAAATTAAAATAAGTAATACTATAAAACAGAATAATGCTAACAGATGTATATTACCTCACATAAATGCTTGACAAATATTGAGTATAGCGGTACAATATTATAATCACTTAAAACAAAAGAGTGATGGCACATAGAAAAATAAAAGATCAAGTATCCCTGCCTCGCCGGCAGGCAGAAAAGATCAAAAATAGAAAAAAGGTCTGGAGGGGCCAGCGAGATAAGCTCGCAAAAATTTACTAAAAAGCTAACAGCTAAAACCTAAAAGCTGTATAAGTCGCCCTTCCAATGGCGATTTTTTTATACCCTTTAGCAAGTCGAAGGGATTTGCATGAGCGAGATGGGGTCAAGAAACGGCCGCTCCCACCGTTTCTTACAGGAAGATAAAATACTAATCGATAAAAAAAGTGATTATAAATTATCTTCCTCCCAGCTCGTTCCTGCAAAAAAAAAACTTAAGAAGAAACTTAAGAAAAAAATATCAGTAAAATAAAAAACAGTAAAAACAAACAAACTGAAAAAGAAAAAACTGATAAAAAATACAGAAAAACAAAGAAAATCAAAGAAAAAACAAGAAAAACAGAAAAAAGCACATTAAAAACAAAAAAAGCAGGAAACAAAAACAAAAAATGAGGGATAAGTCAAAAACTATCTTTTGTTGCCAAAAAGGTAATAAGGGATACCACAAACGACTTAAAATGCCTTTATGGTACCCCTCATGGGTGTAATTTATGTCACCGGGCAATAATTTAAAATATATTTGTTCCCGATAAGCTGACTAATAAATTGCACCCAAATCAAAGAAACTCATCGCAAGATGGGCTTTTTTGATTAGTTAAACTAATATCGGGAACAGTTCCCGACCCAACTTCGCTCAGGTGCGTTTCGAGTCTTTCAGTCTCGCAAACGAATCTTCGCTACGCTGAGCGCAGTAAGCTGACTAATAAATTGCACCCAAATCAAAGAAACTCATCGCAAGATGGGCTTTTTTGATTTCTCAAACAAGCAGTTTTAAGCTATAATGTGAATCTATGGAAGAAATTTTAAAGACTCTAAATCAACCTCAAAAAGAGGCAGTTCTGCAAACGGATGGTCCTGTTTTAGTTCTTGCGGGAGCGGGGAGTGGTAAAACCAAAGCCTTAACTCACCGTATCGCTTATCTAATACGAGAAAAGAAGATCTCTCACTTCAATATTCTGGCGGTGACTTTTACCAATAAGGCAGCAGCTGAAATGGCAGAACGAGTAGCAAAGCTACTCGCAACAGAAAAACAAAAGAATAGAAGGACAGAAGAACAAGGAGAAAGTCAAACTGAAGATCAAAAATTTTTAGCTATGTTGCAGGGAGATAATCAAGACCTACTACAACCCACAACCTACAACCTACAACCTGTTCGGCTACCTTGGTTGGGGACTTTTCATTCTATTTGCGTTAGGATTCTGCGGCGCGAGGCTGAATATTTGGGTTATAATCGAAATTTTACTATTTACGATACGACCGATCAAAAATCGGTAATTAAACGTTCGATGAAAGAACTAGGCATAGATGTAAAGAATTTTAATCCGCAAGCGGTACAATATTTTATCAGTGGAGCAAAAAACGAATTAATTAATTTTAGCGAATACAAAAAATATATTAATTCACCAATGGAAAAGGTGGTTAGTGATGTATATGTACGGTATCAGAGGTATCTTAAAGAGGCGAATGCTTTTGATTTTGACGATCTTATCATGAAATGTGTTGAGCTTTTTCAAAACAATCCAGAGATTTTACAGCGGTATCAGCAGCAATTCAAATACATTATGATCGACGAGTATCAAGACACCAATCAAGCACAATACATTTGGGCCAAGCTGTTGGCACAAGAACATAAGAATATTATGGTTGTTGGCGACGATTTTCAGGCAATATACAGTTGGAGAGGAGCGAATTTCCGCAATATTCTTAATTTTGAGCGGGATTGGAAGGGAGCTAAGGTAATAAAGCTCGAACAAAATTATAGATCAACCGAGACGATTCTCACTGCTGCTAATGAAGTGATTAAACACAATAAAAACAAGACTGATAAATCACTTTGGACCAAGATGGGTGAAGGTTTGCCTATTACGGTATATCAGGCTCTAAATGAGAAGGATGAAGCGGAGTTTGTGGCACTAGAAATCGGATCGCTGGCAAAAAATCAAAAATCAAAAATTAAAAATCAAAAATATGGTAGCCTCTCAGAGGATGGGTATAATAATTTTGCAGTTTTGTATCGAACCAATGCGCAATCAAGGGCACTGGAAGAAGCATTTATGCGTTTTAATATCCCATATAGAGTGGTGGGCGGAGTGCGTTTTTATGAACGAAAAGAAATTAAAGATATGATTGCTTATCTAAGGATAATTATGAATGCGGGTGATCATGAGGCCATATCTAGAGCAACATCGGCTCCATCGCGAGGCATAGGCGATAAGACATTATCTCAGCTAAGTGAAATTTCTAAATCCGAATTTCTAAATCCTGAAAAAATATCAAATCCTAAAATATCAAAAAAGCTAATCGACTTTTTATTGATAATGAAGGAGATCAGAGAGACAGTAAAGGATATGGAATTGGGGGATTTAATACAGCATATCGCAACAAAAAGCGGATACAAGGAATATCTACTAGACGGTACGCCGGAGGGTGAGGGGAGATGGGAAAATATTCTTGAACTTTCAACGGTTGCGTCTCAAGTTCAAGGAATAACCAATGATCAATATTCAATAGCCGATGAAATTCAAAATCAAAATAATCGAATGGAACAATTGTCAATTTTTTTGGAACGGGTGGCACTTATACAGGATACTGATAATTTGATAGCGGGTTCGAATGCTGTGACGCTAATGACTTTGCATTCTGCTAAAGGCTTGGAATTTGGTACAGTATTCATCACTGGTATGGAAGAGGGGGTGTTTCCACATTCGCGGTCGTTGCAAGAAGCCAATGAAATGGAAGAAGAGAGGCGACTTTGTTATGTGGGTATTACTCGCGCCAAAAAGAGATTGTATCTACTCAGTGCTTATGATCGTAATTTGTATGGTCGGTTTCAAAGTAATCCGGAATCGCGTTTTATCTCTCATATACCCGAAGGATTGGTGGATAGGATATAGATCTCGAACACAATTTGGCTGATTATATAATCTTATACATTAAAAAGTGTCATAAAAATAAAATATCATTAAATGTTGCGAAAATATGATAAAATACTATTTGTAGTATGAAATTGAATCGCTACTTATTGACCTTGCTGATTATACCGACATTGTTTTTAACAGCAAGAGTTTATGCCAAAAATATATCTTCAGATATACAATCTCATGCGGAACGTCCCGCCAGAGCTTTTTTGATATTAGATAAAAATCAGAACGGTCAGGTAATTGAAATAACTGGTCAAAGTCGAGAAAAAAAACTGCCACAGATAGTTGATGATATGGATGTAATGCTTTACCCTGAAGACAAAGTGAGGGTGTTCCCAGATTTGTATATGGAGATGGGTGGGAAAATTACTATTGAACGCGCACCAAAAATCACATTAATTGATGGTAAAAAGAAAAGTATTTTGCGTAGTTGGTCTGTAACAGTCGGTGATTTATTTGAAGAAAAAAATATCGAGTTGGGGCAGGATGATAAAGTATCTCTAGCACTCGACGATGCAATAGGCGAAGGTGCAGAAATTAAGATTAATCGTGTGGCTAAAACTGTGATTGTCGAAAAGAAAGAAATTGAATACAGTACGATTAAAAAATCAGATCCAAATTTAGAAAAAGGCAACCAACGAGTTGAAATAGCAGGTAGCAACGGTTTAAAGGATGTGAGCTATTTAGTTACACGAATCGATGGTGAAGAAGTATCGCGACAATTAGTCAAAACAGATATTATCAAAGAAGCCGTAAATGAGGTGATTATTGTTGGTGCAAAGGTAGTGATCTATGGTAGTGGGGTAGCAAGTATATGGAAAGAAAGTAATGAGATGGTGGCAGCATGTAATTTTGTATCTAGAGGGACGAAAATTACAGTCACAAATATGAAAAACAAGAAATCTGTTTCAGTAACATGTGTGGGTGGCGGATTGAGAGAGGATCGTTTGGTTGATCTCTCCAGCACGGCCTTTAAAGCTCTTGGAGGTACATGGTCCCAAGGTTTACTGCAAAATGTTAGGGCTGAGAAATATTATCCAGAATAGTCAACAAAAACACTAAAAATCTTTTCTATGTTCCAAATATGGATGAAATCAGCTATAGTGGGCGGAGTGGATTTATGTAATAAGTCACAATTGGTGCAGTATTTAAAGCGAGAAGGACTCTGGGCTAAGAAAGGCTTGGGGCAGAATTTTTTAGTTGACAGAGTAGCGCTGGAGAAGATTGTGGAGGCTGCAGAATTAAAGCCATCGGATACTGTTTTGGAGATCGGACCTGGCTTAGGTACATTGACGCAAGAATTGATCTTGAGGGCAGGGAGAGTATTGGCAGTAGAAAAGGATGAACGGCTGGCCCAATTGTTGAATTGTTCAATTGTTAAATTGTTGGGGGGGAAAAATAGCAATTTAGCAATACAGCAATTTAGCAATGACAAGCTGAAGATAGTCATGGGCGATGTACTGGATTTTAAAACACAAGAGATCATTAATACAAAACCTTACAAGATAATTGCCAATATTCCGTACTATATAACTTCTAAAATTCTCAAAAAATTTCTAAGCACGGAGAATAAACCGGAATTAATAGTATTATTGGTGCAAAAAGAGGTAGCGGAGCGAATTTGTGCCAAACCTGGAAATCTTTCGGTGCTTGCAGTTTCAGTTCAATACTACGGCGAGCCAGAGATAGTAGGTATTGTTAAACGAGACTCGTTTTTTCCAACACCGGAGGTGGATAGCGCGATAATAAAAATCAGAACTAAGAATACAGAATACAGCGAGTCAGATGAAAAAGATTTTTTCAAAATTGTTAAAGCTGGATTTAACGCTCGCAGAAAGACGCTATTAAATAATTTAAAAAGTGGCACACAACTAGATAGTGGACAGATTATCGAGATATTGGATACAATGAAATTAGAAAAAAACATCCGTGCTCAAGAGCTAAGTTTAGAGCAATGGATATTTTTAGCTTACGAATTAAATATGAAAATTGGTAAAAAAACCATAATATAGTCTCGGGAGGGGTTAATGAGCGAGAAAAATGTCTTTGAGAAGATTGTTGAATCTCCGGCAAAGGGTTTAGAGAAAACAGTCGAAGCCTCAAAGAATATCGAGCAGAGAGTGGCTGGCAAATCAATTGCTACATTGCGTAGTTACTGGCATTCACTAGGTCCCGGTCTTACTACTGGAGCCAGCGATGATGATCCGAGTGGTATCGCAACCTATTCCCAGACCGGTGCGCAGCATGGCTATGGTTTTTTGTGGTTGGCGGCTTTTACCTTTCCTCTTATGGCGGTGGTACAGGAGATGTGCGCTCGTATTGGTATGGTTACTGGCAGAGGCTTGGCAGGCAATATTCGTATTCATTTTTCGAGGAAAGTGCTTATTTTTTGCACTATCTTACTATTTATTGCAAATACTCTAAATATCGGTGCTGATCTTGGTGCCATGGCTGAAGCCATCAGATTGTTCTACAATATCAACTATCTTGTGTTGGTGGTGGTAATTGCTTTTTTTATATTATTTTTGCAGATCTACAGTGCTTATAAAAAATATGCTAATGTTTTGAAGTGGTTGGCTATGGTCCTACTGGCATACGTTCTTTCTACATTGCTTATTAGGGGGTTAGATTGGCGTGAAATTGGCAGAAGTGCCATAATCCCAAATTTTAATTTTGGCAAAGACAGCCTGATTCTGATCTGTGCCATATTGGGGACTACTATCTCGCCGTATTTATTTTTTTGGCAGACTTCGCAGGAAGTGGAAGAGCGGATTGAAAAAGGTTTAACAAATATCAAATTAAGACAAAATGACCTAACGAATCAAGAGATCAAAGATATGAGAACTGATATTTGGTCGGGGATGTTTTTAGCTAATGCGGTAATGTTTTTCATAATTGTTGCCTGTTCTGCTACACTATTTTCAAATGGTATCACCAATATAGATACGGCTGCTCAGGCGGCTGAGGCCTTGCGTCCGTTTGCCGGCCAATATTCTTATTTGCTTTTTGTTCTCGGAATTATCGGCACTGGTTTGCTCGGTATTCCTGTTTTAGCAGGATCCAGTTCCTATGCTATCGCCGAAAGTTTTGGTTGGCGGCAGGGGCTACATTTTAGGCTCAAGCAGGCATACGCTTTTTACGGCATAATTATTATTTCAATTTTTATCGGTATTGCACTAAATTTTATCGGCATCGATCCGATCAAAGCTTTAATCTACTCGGCGGTGGCCAACGGGTTGGTGGCACCTGTGATTTTGGTATGTATAATATTGTTGGCTTCAAGTAAAAGAGTTATGGGAGAGCGCAGAAGTGGCTGGCTAGGAAAAACATTTGGTTGGATTACAGTAGCGTTGATGAGCGTAACGGGATTGGCTAGTATTTGGGCAATATTTTTCTAAAATTATCAAGGGTTTGCCCGCACCCCGTCAATCGGGGTTCACGGGCTTGTACACGCTTTGGAGACGTATATATCCGCCTATCTGGCTGTTGAGCAAGACAGACGGTGCAAAGTACACAATATTATTGCAGACTAAGCTTGCTCCCTCACTGTCGACTTCCAACTCCTCTAGATGGAAGGAGTCAGCGTTGTCTCTGTACAGCAGTAGAATTGTTTCTTGCATGTTGACCTCCCGTGATACAACGCGGTTTTACGATAGCACTATTGAATAAAATATGCTAGGATAACATAATAATTTAAAATTTAAAATTTTCAATTTCAAACAATATGGTTCATAAAACTGTTGGAACTCTATATATCGTAGCTACGCCCATAGGTAATATGGGTGATATTACGTTACGAGCGATCGAGACGCTAAAAAGCGTTGATTCGGTGGTATGCGAGGATACTCGGGTGACGGGCTTGCTACTACATAAATTAGAGATTAAAAAGCCAATGAAGGCTTTGCACCAGCACTCTTTAGAGTCATCTATTAATGAAATCATCGAAATGTTGGGAAGCGGTCGAGATGTGGCTTATGTGACGGACAATGGTACACCTGGAATATCTGATCCAGGACAGCGACTGGTCGCAGAAATCCGAAAGATAAATAGTCGTCATCCCGAGCTGGTCGACCTGCCTGCCGGTAGGCAGGGGGATTTTCAAAATATTTTAGTAGATTCTTCGTTGCCTCAGAATGACATATTAATTATCCCAATCCCTGGGGCGAGTGCGGTGGCTGCTGCAGTGAGTGTAAGCGGTTTGGTAGAAAAGGAATTTTATTTTGCCGGATTTTTGCCCAAGAAAAAGGGTCGACAGACTGAGTTTAAATATTTGGTGACAATAAAAGCGCCAATCGTAATATATGAATCGGCTTTTCGTATCGAAAAAACTTTAAGTGAAATAAAAGAGTATTTTGGTGATGATTGCCAAGTTTTTCTTGCCCGTGAGATGACAAAGATGTTTGAAGAATATTGGGGCGGAAAGATCGGTGATGTTTTAGCAAATTTTAAGTGTCATAAAATAAAAGGGGAATTTGTGGTGATAGTCAAGAACGTAAAACGATAGAGGATAAACGTAAAATGCAAAAAAGATAATCAATACCAATACGATAGCTAGACAATAGCCAGTCGATAGCCATGCAATCTTGTGTTAATAAGGAAGCCAAGACTTATGTTATTCTCGGGGAGGAGTTAGTCATAGCTAGAGAATTCCGTTGTTATATAAATAGTAGTGATGATTCGGAATAAATAATCCAGTTTATGGGTTATCTACCTGCCCAATAGGTAAGTAAATAAATGGTAAATTAAATGATGGATAATAAGATAAAAATTGATCTTCCTATTTTAGAAAAAAATTTTAAACAGGCATTAAAAATATTGCATGATAATATTGCGCGTGACAGCTCTTGCGGTTTAGATCATCTCAAATCTGGATCGATAGGAGAGGTGATAGTTGCCAGAGACGGGGATAATATTGTAGGAGCACTAAAACAGAGTTGTCCTGGGAAAATTTTTTACGAACTGCCGGAAGAACATTTTGATCTGGGGAATATTAGAGTTGAAAAAAATAGAATAGGGTATATTTGCTGGATTGCAATCGATAAGAAATATCAAGGCAAAGATATTGGGGAAAAGCTGGTTGATAAAGCTCTGAAATATCAAAATGAGTGGCAAGCAAAGGCGGTAATTGTTCATTGTTGGCAAAACTCCCCAGGTAATGCTTCACAAAAATTGTTTGAGAAGGTAGGGTTCGAAGCACAAAAAATGTTTAAATCCCCGTGGTATAAATATTCGCAAGAAGTAGGTCCAAAGAATTATTGGTGTGTGGTTTGTGGGAATCCTTGTATTTGTGATGAGTTGGAAATGATAAAATATATTTGAGAATAAATGTGATTTTTGATATTCTTTGGTTAGCTAGTTCCTAAATAACGGAGCAAATTTTTATGTCAGAGAAAAAAACGGTATTTATTACTACGGCCATTGACTATGTAAATTCCAGTCCTCATGTGGGGCATGCGGTGGAAAAGATTCAGGCAGATGTAATGGCTCGGCATTATCGTGCAAAAGGTGCAGATGAGGTCTTTTTTTTATCCGGCGTAGATGAGAATAGTTTAAAAAATGTTTTGGCTGCAAAAAAGGCTGGAATGGGAACTGCCACTTTTGTTGATAAAAACAGTGATGAATTCGCCAATTTAAAAGAGCTTTTAAATTTATCATATGATGATTTTATTCGTACTACAAGTCGAAAGCATTTTGATGGATGTCAGAGGCTTTGGAAGAGTTTGAAAAGCGAAGATTTGTATAAGAAAAATTATAAGGGGTATTACTGCGTTGGTTGTGAAGAGTTTAAAACTGAGGCTGATTTGGTTGATGGTAAATGTCCAGAACACAATATTACTCCGGAGGTAGTAGAAGAGGAGAACTATTTTTTTAAGTTATCGAACTATCAAGATAAATTGTTAAAACTGATAGAATCTAATGAGATAAAAATTATCCCGAAATTTAGAAAAAACGAAGTGGTAAGTTTTATTAGTGGCGGACTTGAGGATTTCTCTGTTTCTAGGTCTTGCCAGCGGGCTCAAAATTGGGGCGTGCCAGTGCCGGGCGATGAGTCGCAGATTATGTATGTATGGGTGGACGCTTTGGCAAATTACATAACTGGGCTTGATTACAATAGTGAAGGGGATCTTTATAAGAAGTATTGGGCAGACGGTGATAATATTACGCATATCATCGGTAAAGGAATACTGCGTTTTCATGCGGTTTATTGGCCTGCACTGTTGCTTTCGGCGGGTTTAAAATTGCCAAAACAGATCTATGCGCATGAATATCTAACCATTAAAGGCAAGAAGATGTCGAAGAGCTTGGGTAATGTGATTTATCCTAAAGAAATTACCGATAAGTATGGACGAGATGCAGCTAGGTACCTATTGCTAACATCTTTACCGTATAGTAGCGATGGAGATATCACTTGGGAGAGGATGGATGCAAAATACACTGCCGATTTGTGCAATGGTATCGGTAATTTGACACAAAGAACACTCTCGATGATTAATAAGTATGAAATTCAGGTTGAGAAAACTTTGATGTGCGATCGGAACGTATTGATTGATAAATTGACCGAAGAATTTAAATACGAGACGGCGTTATCAGAGGTGATTAAACTGATACGTGAGCAGAATGTATATATTGATAATGAGAAACCATGGGAGCTTGCCAAAAGCGACAAGAGGCGACTTTCAAAGGTATTAATGAGTGTACATGGGGCGTTGAAACGAATAGCATCGACCATCGATCCATACATGCCAGATACGGCCGAGAAAATGAAGCGTCAGCTAAAAACATTAGAACCAGAGCCACTTTTCCCACGAATCAACTCTTAGCCTTTAATTCTAACATTAAACATTTATTTTAAATTCTAAATTTTAAATTGAAAATTGTTTGGAGGGCAAGTGCTTAATGCAATTATTGCATCTATTGGATATGCGGGTGGGATTATCACCGACAAAATCCTACTCAGTCGTCGAAAAATTCCTTTGCTTCGGTTTATTCCGATGCTTTTTGTCTATCTGGCACTATTAACCGCGGTAATGCTACCAAAATATGGTTCAGTGGATTTTGGCAGATTGCTTTCTACAAAATATATCTTAGTGTTGATCGCCATGATCGTTACAGCTGTGACTTGGAATATTATGTATTATCGCGGTTTGCAACAAGAGGAGCTTCATGAATTTGAACTTATTATGCTGTTGTCACCGATGGTGACGATTATTTTAGTTGAATTGTTTTTACCTTCAGAGCGAAATTGGCAAACATTTATTGCTGGAGTTATTGCTTCATTAGCCTTACTTTCTACAAGATTTCGCCATCATCATGTAAAAATATCCAAAGTAGCATGGATGACAATGTTGGCTATGGTGCTGATGTCATTTGAATCGATATTGATTAAAACCATGTTAGATGTAATGTCTCCGGTCTTACTTTATTTTGTTCGTACAGCTATTTTGGCTATAGTGTTTATGGTGATGTATCGTCCTAAGATGCTGGAGATGTCAAAATCGTCTTATGGTATGATAATATTTTCAGCATTATTGGGTGTTGTCCAGATGGTGCTAAAATTCTATGGTTTTAATTCGATGGGAGTAGTCGAAACTACTATGATATTGGTACTAGGACCGTTCTTGGTTTATTTTATTTCACCTATCTGGTTTAAAGAAAAGGTGTATAAACGCGATATCTTTGCCTTTGTAGTTTTGGTATTATGTATTTTGTACGTGACTTATGGTAGAGATGGTATTGCGTTACGCTAACGAATTACTTTGAGATAAAAATAATTTATTTTAGTACCATTTTTTTTAAAGCTAAATTATTTTTAATAATTAACTTTTTACTTTTAATTTTTGACTCAACCATTATGTTTATAGATACCCATGCACATTTGAATTTTCCAGAATACAAGGGAGAAGTAGGGGCAGTGATTGCGCGAGCTAAAAGCTGTGGCGTTGGTAAAATTATCAATGTTGGTGTCGATTTGGAAACATCAAAAAAATCAGTTGAATTGGCACGTCACTACCCGGAAATTTATGCATCAATTGGTTTGCATCCTCATTCTTCACTAGATTTAGATATGGAAGTGCGTCCCTATCTTACAACTCTTGCTGGTCACAAAAAAGTGGTGGCGGTGGGTGAAATTGGGCTAGATTATTATTATTTAAAGCGCTCTTCAAAATTCGCAAATTGTCCCAAAAGAGACGATCAAATATTTTGTTTTGAGCAGATGCTTGATCTTGCTCTAGAATTACGTTTACCTGTGATTGTTCATTCACGCGAGGCAGATACAGACATCTATGCTATATTGAAGAGCTATAGTGGAGCACTGCGTGGTGTGATACATTGTTTTAGTGGGGATTATGATTTTGCAAAAAAAATGCTTGATTTGAATTTTTTAATCTCTTTTACTGGTAATATTACCTACAAGAAACCAAATGATGAAGTGTTGGAAGCGATAAAAAAGATCCCATTGGGCTCAATAATGATTGAGACTGATTGTCCATATCTTGCTCCTGAACCTTACAGAGGACAGAGAAATGAACCGGCTTATGTGATAGAAGTAGCACAAAAAATAGCTGATATTAAAAAGATTCCATTGGCAACAGTAGAGAACAGCACTACCAAAAAAGCCATACAGTTTTTTGGGATAGAATAATTATTGACTAGTTTTATCTGCAATGTTATATATTATGTTATATAACAAATTTTATTATGAAAAGAATTACGACCAACAAACTACAAACCGAAATATCAAAAGTTATAAAAGATGTGGATTCTGGCGAAGTGTACGAAGTGATGCGGTATTCTACGCCACTTGCTTATTTAATATCTAAAAATGATTATGAAAAGCTAAAAAGCGGGGAAAATTGTAAAAAATGTATAGAGGATCTTCGCCGGATATCTCGACAAATTAAAAGATAGTTAATATATGTTTGTTTGTTGTCAAGCAGTATCGGACGTAGATTTTTCATAGCAATATGACCGTTTTCGTGTAAAACTTTTATCTTTTGCAAGTTAAAATTAGGAGTATATGAACCATATATATTTAGACCATGCAGCGACTACAAAACCAGATCCAGTTGTATTGGAGATGATAAATAAAGTTAACTGCAAATATTGGGGTAATCCTTCCTCTTTTCATCGTTTTGGGCAACAAGCTAAAAAATTTTTAGACGATGCAAGAAGAATCATCTCGTTTATTGTTTGCTGTGAACCAGATGAATTAATTTTTACTGGGAGTGGTAGTGAAGCGGATAACTTGGCGATAAAAGGAATTGTGGGCGAATATTATCACAATACCCAATACCCAATATCCAATAACCAATCAAATTTCAATAATCAAAATTCAAATTTAGAAGATGCAAAAAAGCTAAAAAGCTACAAGCTAACTCCCCATATAATTACAAGTGCTTTTGAACATCATGCGGTGTTGCATACGGTAGAAGAACTTGAGAAGCAGGGGCTAATTGAAGCTACCTATATCAAGCCAAATGCCGATGGTATTATACAGGTCAAAGATGTTGAAGTTGCTATTAGAGATAATACGATTTTAGTCTCAATAATGTATGTGAATAATGAAGTCGGAACAGTACAACCAATTCGTGAAATCGGTAAATTAATTCAAAAAATTAATTTGAAGAGACAAAACACAAGAAACAATAACCAAACAAATTCTAATGACAAAAAATCTAATCTTAAAAACTTACAACCTACAAACTATAACCTACAACCTGTCTCCAAAATTTACTTTCATACTGATGCGGTGCAGGCGGTAGAATATTTTGAGATTAGTCCTAAATATTTAGGTGTAGATATGATAAGTATAGCGGCTCATAAATTCTATGGTCCAAAAGGTATTGGTGCTTTATATATACGCAAAGGAACGCCGTTTTTCCATCAAATTGTTGGTGGAGGTCAGGAGTTTGGAAGGCGTGCAGGGACCGAGAATTTAGCAGGGATTGCAGGGATGTCTGCTGCACTAGAAATTATCTTCAAACAACGTGCTGACAAAAGCATTGAAAATCTTGGTTATCCTTCTGGTCGAGCAAAAGATTCCAGCGATGAGGAATATATTAAAAAAACCCAAGAAATTTTAAAAAAAATACCTGCTTTAAAATTAGATCAAACTACATACAAAATTATTCAATTGCGTGATATATTGATAGATGGAATATTAAAGAATATACCTGATACAAAGTTGAATGGCAGTAAGGATTTACGTTCACCTGCTAATGTAAATATTAGTTTTAAAAATGCAGAAGGTGAAGCAATATTAATGATGCTGGACAGTAAAGGGATTGCTGCTTCGAGTGGTAGTGCTTGCACTTCTGGATCGCTTGATCCAAGCCACACATTGCTCTCTATGGGGATACCTGCTGAGGAAGCTCACGGCTCGGTAAGATTTACACTAGGCAAGCATACTACAGAGAAAGAGATAAATTATGTATTGGAAGTGTTGCCGAAGATGATTAAAAAAATAAGAGAGATGAGCCCATACAATTAATAAGGATCGCATTATACAATAGCTAGACGATAGAAAAACAATTGTTTGGCTATTGTGTATCCATGTCTAGCTGTTGTTTAGCGAAAATGAATATGTATACTAAAGAAGTTATAGATCATTTCAATAATCCTCGCAATGTAGGCGAGATTAAAGATGCTGATGGTATCGGCGAAGTTGGCAATCTAAAATGCGGGGATGTGATGAGAGTTTTTATTAAAGTTGGCCGTAAGTCTATAGCTGATAGCTGTTATAAAAAAACCGCAAACGACCAACCGCAAACGACCAACGAATATATTAGTGATATTAAATTCAAAACGCTTGGTTGTGCGGCGGCTATTGCTTCCAGCAGTATGATGACAGAGTTAGTAAAAGGTAAGTCGTTAGAAGAAGCCATGAATGTTAGTCGCGATGATATTAATAATGCCTTGGGCAAATTGCCAGCGCAAAAATATCATTGCTCAATATTGTCGGCAGATGCCATAAAATCAGCCATTAGCGATTACCGCAAGAAACAAGATACAAGAAACAACCTGCCTGCCAGCAAGCATGTGACCAAAACAAATTCTAAATCACAGTAATCAAAAATCAAAATATTTATTTGTTGGTTCATTATTGAGATTTGTTCGTATCTTGGTTATCGAAATTTATTTATGACAATAAAATTTGATGGGAAAAAAATTAGGGACGAGATAATTGAGAAGCTACGCCAAGAGGTGGCTGTTTTGCCGAAGACCCCAGTGCTAGCGGTTATCTGGATTGGTGATGATTTTGCCAGTGCTCGCTACATTGAAGCCAAACAGCGAGCCGCGGAGAAGATCGGTATTCATTTCGATCTAATCAAATATTCCGATAATGCCAAGCTATCTGATATTATTAGGCGTATTGATGGGTTGAATAATGATAATAATATTGATGGTATTATGGTACAAATTCCTGTACCGAAACATTTTGATATGATTGATATCATCTCTGAGATTACACCGAATAAAGATATTGATGGATTGCGTTTTTGTTCTCATTTAAACTGTAGTTTCGATCCGCCTGTAACCTTATCGATTATGAAAGCGATCAAAGAATCTGGTATTAATTTGGTTGATTCTAAGGTAGTGATTATTGGTAAGGGTTTTTTAGTGGGTGATCCGATCGCGCGTTTGCTTCAAAACAAAACTGAAGAAATCAGGATTGCAGATATAAACACGCCATATTTAGCTACATTGACTAAAGATGCAGATATTATTATTTCTGCTACTGGTAAAGCTAATATTATTAGACCCAATATGATAAAAAATGGTGTAGTGCTTATTGATGCTGGTACAACAGAGCTTGGTGGCAAGTTAGCGGGAGATATCGATCCGAGGTGTTATAATAAGGCTGGATATTATACTCCAGTGCCAGGTGGAATAGGTCCGGTAACAGTAGTTATGCTGATGAAAAATGTAGTAAGGGAAGTAAAAAAGAGAATACAATAGCAAAACAATTGCTAGGCAATAGCTAGTCAATTGTTTTATAATTGTCTTGCCACAGTATTGCTATGGTCTAGCTATTGTATTAACTTACAGCTGTTATGAAAAATAATTATTCAAAGAAAATAGCCATAGCTTTATCTGGCGGAGTGGATAGTGCGGTGGCTGCAAAAATCCTGCAAGATGAGGGGCACGAGATATTCGGGCTTTTTTTGAAATTGTGGAAGCATGATGGCATAGATACGAATGAGGAAAAAGCAAGAAAGGTTGCTGATTTTCTGCAAATTCCTTTTCATGTTATCGATGCTAGAAAAAAGTTTAAGGATATAGTGGTAGCAAACTTTGTTAATGAATACAAATCTTGCCGGACACCAAATCCTTGTACTCTTTGCAACTCTGAGATTAAATTCAAGCTTTTAATTGATAAAGCAAGGGAACTTGGGTGCAAAAAAGTCGCAACTGGACATTATGCCAGAATTGAAAATTCTGAAATAACCAATATCCAAGAAACAATAACCAATAAATATCCAAATTCTAAATATTCAAATAAAAAACAATTTAGCAATACAGCAATTTATCATTTACTTGCCGGTGTCGATGACTCCAAAGACCAGTCATATATGCTTTATCGGCTTACGCAAGATCAGCTATCAAAAGTCATTTTTCCTCTCGGGGAGATGACTAAAAAAGAGGTGAAAGAGATGGCAAAAAGGTGGGGTTTGCCGGTTGCCGAGCAAAAAGAAAGCCAAGAGATATGTTTTTTGCAAAATATAGATTATCGGGCGTTTTTACAGGATGAGATCGGCGAAAGTTATTTTAAGAAAGGTGATATTGTTGACACAAAGGGAAATATTGTTGGAAAGCACGAGGGACTTATTAATTATACGATAGGACAGAGAAAAAGTATAAATCAAAATTCAAAGATCAAAAATCAAAATGACAGTTCAAAATCGAAAAATATAAAACCGTTATATACGGTTGGGTTTGATGTAGAGAGTAATTGTTTGATAGTAGGAGATAACGAGGATATTTTTAAGAAAGAAATGATAGTCGGCAATCTGAATTGGATTAGACCAAAAAACAGAAAAACAGAAAAACAGAAGAACATCAAAGCGAAAATTCGGTCGCAGGCGAATAGGGTAAAATGTAGAATTAAGAGTTCAGAATTAAGAATTAAATCTGGAACTATTAAAGTACTTTTTGATGAACCGCAGCGTGCTATTACACCGGGGCAGAGTGCGGTGTTCTACAATGGTGATGAAGTGTTAGGCGGAGGGACAATTATTAAATAAAAATATCAAATATCAAATATTAAAAATATAATATAGCCTAATTACGTTCAACGGTTAGGGACTACCTGCATTTTTTTCTCTTGCTTGCAATTCTAAAAATA
>CAYMCH010000005.1:0-26316 GCA_964389035.1 uncultured Candidatus Saccharibacteria bacterium
AAATATTGTGAAATTTATAATAATTATTTATAATTTATAAATACTGATTCTTATGTATTTTTTTATAATAAACAAAAATATCCTTTGATATCTCAAGATAAATTTCGCGTTTTTTTAAAAACTCTTCCCAAAAACAGTTTAGATAAGGAGTCTTTATCACGTAAAAATTGTTTCATCGTAATAAAATGATTTCTTGTAATTACTACACTTCGATTAATTACATACATAAAAATCTATTGACAGCTTAAGAGAAAGAGTATAATATACAATTAGTGGATTTGAAATAGTTGTTGAAGATGGTGGCCGAGTGGACACCATTTTTTTATAAAATAATAATATTTTTATGCAATTACAAGGAGAAAAATGGCTAAACAAGCAAGTGCATTTATGCAAGCTATAGATGAAATATGTGAAGAAAAAGGTTTAAAAAAAGAAGTAGTAACTGAAGCAGTTGAGGCAGCAATTGCCGCCGCATACCGTAAAGATTACGGCAAATCAAAACAAATAATGCGAGCTAAGATGGATCCGATTACTGGTCAGGCTGATGTATTCCGTGTTTTTGAAATAGTTGAATCCGAAGAAGAAGTCGAGGAACCAGAGAGACAACTAACCCTAGCAGAAGCTAATAAGCTCGATAAAAAAGCTGAGGTTGGAGGAGAAGTAGTAATTCCACAACCCAAAGAAGACGATTTTGGCAGAATCGCCGCTCAGACTGCTAAACAAGTTGTAATTCAACGCATACGCGAAGCCGAAAGAGAAATGCTTTTTGATGAGTATAAAGACAAAGAAGGTACCATCCTTTCTGCATCTGTACAACAATTAGATGGCAAAAATGTTATTGTATCGCTTGGAAAAGCCAATGGCATAATTTATCCTGCCGATCAGATAAGATCAGAAAGATATTATATTGGTCAAAGATTAAAAGTATATGTTCGGGAAGTCGGTGAAAATTCCCGAGGACCCCAAATTGTGTTGTCTAGATCCGACGAAGGTTTGATTCAAGGTTTATTTATGAATGAAGTACCTGAAATTGCCTCCGGATCAGTCGAGATTAAAAGTGTGGCCAGAGAACCTGGATCCAGATCTAAAATTGCCGTAATCGCTAACGAAGAAGGTATAGATCCAGTAGGATCATGTGTAGGCCAAAGAGGTACTAGAGTGCAAGCAATTTTAAATGAGATAGGCGAAGAAAAAATTGATATTGTACTATGGGATGAAGACGTAGAGCAATTCATTATGAACGCACTGTCTCCAGCCAAGACAAGTGAAATCAACATCTCCTCCAAAGATCACAAAGCTACTGTAAAAGTTAATAAAGAAAATCTTTCTCTAGCTATAGGAAAAGGTGGACAAAATGTTCGTTTGGCCTCCAAACTAACAGGATGGGGAATTGATATTATAGAAATAGAAACAACGACAATAAACGAAGAAGAATCAGAAGTATAGCTTCGATTGTCCATTGAGTTGTCCCCAACAATATCGCAATCTATTTCAGAATAATAATTATTGAGCAATTATATGGATAATATATTTTCAAAATTTTCTGGGAATTTAAAACAGGCCTTACTAATTTCCGAAAAGATTTCTGCCGAACAAAATTCCAAAATAGGTACTGAGCATCAGCTACTAGCTTTAATTGTGCAAAAAGGCACTCTAGCTAATGACATTTTATCAATGTTCGAAGTCACCATGGAGCGAGCTCAACTGGTTGCCAGTTTAGTAGGTAATAAAAATATTCCCAATAACGGAGTTAATCAAGAAGCCAAAGAAACCATCAAATTGGCAGTACAATATGCCATGAAATATAAACATTCGACTGTCGATTGTGAACATTTGCTACTGGCTCTAATTTCAAATACAAATTTTATTTCTTACAATATTATCGAACGAATGGGCGTAAATCCCAAGGATATTAAAAAACAAATTAATTCTATATTTAATGAAGCAAGTAGATCAATTTCTCCTGAATTTATTGCGCTAAATCAAGATTTAAATCCAGAAACCAACGATATTCCAGAACCATTCGAAGTTATGGACACACTCCCAGGTATGCCACAAGCTACCGTAAAAGCCAAAAAGGAAAAAAGTGCGATTAAAGAATTTTCAATTAATATCTCCGAAATGGCTAAAAACGGAAAAATCGATCCGGTTGTCGGTAGAGAAAAAGAGATCGAAAGAATAATACAGATATTAATTAGACGCAAAAAAAACAATCCGGTCCTTATCGGCGAACCTGGTGTCGGCAAAACGGCAATTATTGAAGGATTAGCATTAAAAATATTGAACGGTGAAGTTCCTTCAGTTATTGCCGACAAAGAGTTATTTTCACTCGATTTGTCAGCTTTATTGGCGGGTACAATGTATCGTGGTCAGTTTGAAGTTAGAATTAAAAAACTTCTTGAAGAGATAGAAAAAAAATCCAACGCCATTCTCTTTATTGATGAGCTACATACTGTCATCGGTGCTGGTAGTGCAGAAGGTTCTCTAGACGCGGCTAATATATTAAAACCCAAACTTGCACGCGGAGAAATTCGAGTTATTGGTGCTACAACTTTAGATGAATATAAAAAACACATCGAAAAAGATAGTGCTTTCGAACGAAGATTTCAACCAATTATTGTTAGCGAACCAACAGTCACTGAAACTATTGAAATACTAAAAGGATTGGCCAAAGATTACGAGAAACATCATAATGTAATTTATGAACCCGATTCTTTAATAGCTGCCTCTCAATTAGCAGCCAGATATATTCAAGACCGGTTTTTACCAGATAAAGCCATAGACCTTATCGATGAAGCTGCAGCTGCCCGCAAAATTATGCTCAATAGTTCAGAAAAATCCAGTATTCTTTATCGAGATTTAAAAAATACAATTGAGAAAAAAGATGAGGCTGTTTTATCAGAAGATTACGAAAAAGCATCTTTTTTGCGACAAAAAGAATTATCAATTAAAAATAGTATTGCTAAAGAAGAGAAAATTGTAAATCATAAAAATAAAATTATTATATCATCAGAAGACATTGCTAAAATCGTTTCTAAATGGACAGGTATTCCAACTTCAAGCTTAGATTTACATGAAAAAAATCGATATCTTAATTTAGAAAAACAAATTTCAAAAAGTATAATTGGACAAGACGAAGCAGTGAAAGAAATTTCATCTTCTATTAGACGTGCAAGAGTCGGAGTTTCTAATCCAAACAGACCCATGGGATCATTTATTTTTCTTGGACCCACAGGAGTTGGAAAAACTGAATTGGTCAAAGTTTTGGCTCGCGAAGTTTATGGCTCAGAGAAATCCTTGATTAAAATTGACATGTCGGAATTTATGGAAAAGCATAATGTTTCTCGACTTGTAGGTGCCCCGGCTGGATACATTGGCTACGAAGAAGGAGGCCAGCTGACAGAGAGAGTCCGCAGACAACCATATTCGATAATACTTTTTGACGAAATAGAAAAAGCTCATCCTGATGTTTTTAATATGTTGTTACAAATTATGGAAGATGGAGAACTGACAGATGCTAAAGGAAGACGTGTAGATTTCCGTAATACTTTAATAATTATGACCTCAAACTCCGGCACAGATTTGTTTAACTCAACCGCATCAATAGGCTTTAATGGCAATAAAAAAAGCAAAGATAACACTGTTTACGAAAAAATGGTTGAAAGAGTTAATGAAACTATCGAGAAACAATTTCGACCAGAATTTATTAATCGCATTGATAAAATTATTATTTTTAAACCATTGGACGAAAAATCAATTATTAAAATTTCTCAATTAGAATTAAATAAGCTTGCCAAACGAATGCAAAGCCACAAAATTACTCTCAGCTTTTCAGATCAAGTTATAAAATGGGTTGCAAAAGCAGGCTACAAACCTGAATATGGAGCAAGACCCATGCGTCGAATTGTTACCGATAAAATTGAAAATATTTTATCAGAAGAGTTATTAGCAGAAAAATTTACATCAGGAGACAACATAATTATCGATTTAAGAGAAAAAAATATACTATTTACAGCACTAAAAAACACCAAGAGTGTCAATGGAAAAAATAAAAAATGAATTTTTACTATCGATTGATAAATTTCCCGTTGATCAACAAGCCATAATATTACAAGCATATGAATTTTCCGAATTAATTCATCATGGTCAACACAGAAAAACAGGTGAAGAATATTTTATTCATCCTCTAAGCGTTGCTAATTTTTTAGCTCAGCGCAATTTTGATTATGTTACTATAGCTTCCGCTTTACTTCATGATGTATTAGAAGACGGAAATACTAATTATCTCGAAATTGAAAAAATATTTGGTCATGAAATTGCTAAAATTGTTGATGGAGTAACAAAAATATCTAATGTTCCGATTCGCAACAAACCATTATTTTTCGATCCTGAGAATTATTTTTCTGAAAGAGTAGACAACTACCGAAAATTGTTAGTATCATCAGCCAATGATATACGAGTAATTATTATTAAATTATACGACCGGTTACACAACATTGAAACAATTTTTGGTATCAAGGGCAATAAAAAACGTTTTTATGCCATTGAGACAATCGAAATTTATGCCCAGATTGCAGAACGTATCGGATTTGGAGAAATTAAAAGAAAACTCGAAGATTTATCATTTCCGCACGCTTATCCCGAAGAATACGCACTATTTCTAAATATTATCAAATCTCTTCCTGCTATTGATAATAATTTTATTGATCAAAAAGCGCTTGAAATTAAAAACGTCTTACAGCAAAACGGATTAAAAAAATTTGAAATCCAAACTAGAGTAAAGCATCAATACAGTATATTTAAAAAATTAAGAGACACATACAACTTTAATTTTGACAAATTTCATGATCTATATGGTGCTAGAATAATTTTAAATACTGTAGAAGAATGTTACATAGCTTTAGGTTTGATAAATACTACGTATCAGCCAGTAATCGAAAGAATATATGACATGATTTCTCACCCCAAGGAAAATGGTTATCAATCTATACATACCACCATGTTTGATATTACAAATAATAAAGAATTTGAAATTCAAATTCGCACTTATGATATGCACCAAATAGCAGAGTTTGGACCTGCAGCTCATTGGCATTACAAAGAATCTTCTAATGGTAGCAAACATACTATTAGCAAAGGACAAAAGGAATGGCTAGGGGAGATTCAACAAATCTCTAAGCTCAATAGTAATCGTGATTTTATCAACTTTATAAAAAGCGATTTATTCTCCACAAAAATATTTGTATTTACTCCAAACGGTGATATTTTTAATCTTCCCAAAGGATCATCTGTAATCGATTTTGCTTTTAGAGTTCATTCAAGATTAGGCGAGAAATGCTCAGGAGCAAAAATTAATAATTCTATAGTTAACTTATCCACAAAACTACAGAACGGCGATACGGTTGAAATATTGACAACTCAGAGAGCGAAGCCTAGTATTGACTGGCTAGTATTTTGCAAAACTTCTTATGCTAGGAATAAAATCAAGCACTACTTGCGCAAAGCCGACCGTGAAAGATTAATAAACACAGGATATAAAATTTTGTCAGAATTAAAAACTCGGCATAATTTACCAACTATTAGCGAGAAGAAAGCAAATGAACTACTTTTATCGTCACGTTTGCCATATAATCATATTAACGATTTAATGGTTGCACTTGCCAATCGAATTGTGACTAAAAATACCGTGATAAAAACCTTATTTCCTGATTTTAAAATTACTATCGGAAAAAAACAACATGCTTTATCTAATGACCAAAGTTCATTAATATTACCAGGCATAAGATATTCGATTGCTAAATGTTGTAATCCTGACCCTTCTCAAAAAATTGTTGGATATATAGGTAAGGACCATATTATAAAAATTCATAAAAAAAACTGTAAATTTTTAAAAAATTCAGATCCTAGCAGACTAATATATATCGATCCATTTGACAGTCACAATTCTATTGTATAGGATTTGAAAAGAACACACATAAACGATGAGGAATTATGGCAAGTAAAATTTATCAAACACCACGTGGCACAAGAGACATATTGCCCAAAGACCAACCTTTTTGGCAATTATTTCGCGACGTATCCGAAAAAACGTTATCAGCTTTGAATATCGATCGTATCGATTTACCACATTTTGAAAATATAGAAGTATATACTAGAAGTATTGGAACTGATACTGATATTGTTCAAAAAGAGATGTATAGAATTGAGTCCAACAAATCAGAAGACAATGATCAGTTTGCTTTGCGACCAGAGGGCACCGGTGGTGCTGTAAGGGCTTATATTCAAAATGGCATGAACAGCTGGCCACAACCAGTAAAATTATATTACACAGGAGCCATGTTTCGTCACGACCGTCCTCAAAAAGGCAGATATCGAGAGTTTTATCAGCTGGGAGTAGAGATATTTGGTGATCAGAGCCCTAAATCCGATTATTTAGCTATTATGAGTGCATGGGAAATACTCAATCGAATTGGTTTGAAAGATATAATTATCTATGCCAATTCTATTGGCTGTCCAAAATGCCGTCCAAAATACATTGCTAAACTTAAAAAATTCTATAAAGACAACCTTAACAATCTTTGCGAAAATTGTAATAATCGTTTTGCTAATAATCCTTTAAGATTACTCGATTGCAAAGAAGAAAAATGTAAAAATTATTCAAAAAATGCACCAGTAATTCTTGACATGTTATGCCCAGAATGCAAAGATCACTTTCAAGAATTACTAGAGCTTTTAGATTATTTTAAGATCAGATACGATTTGGATCCAAGATTAGTTAGAGGACTTGACTACTACTCGCGAACAGTGTTTGAAATTGCCACCATGTCCGATACCGAAAGACAAAATTCATTGGGGGGAGGTGGCAGATATGATAATTTGATTGAACTTTTAGGCGGTCCAAAAAACTATGCAGTAGGTTATTCTATCGGTATCGACAGAATTGTCAATCTAATAAAGGAACAAAATATAAACCCTCCAAAACCGAAGGGTATAGAAGTTTGCATTTTACAATTAGGAGAAAAAGCCAAAGAATCGGCCAAATCCATTTATAATAGTTTAAGCAAAGAATCAGTCAACGTATTGTTTATTCCTTCTAATGACGGACTTCGCAATCAAATCAAAAGTGCAGTAAAAACTGGAGCTATGTTTGCAGTAATTATTGGACAAGCTGAAGCGGTTAAAAACGAAGCAATTCTGAGAGATTTATCGGCTTCCGCACAAGAAACTTTGCCAAATAAAAACCTAGCAATTGAAATCAAACGTCGCCTGAACAATTCATGATAAAGTCTAAACGTACAATTGAATCTAATTTAATGCTTAAAGGCGGTTATGAATCTATTATTAACAAACCGCGCAATGAAGTATATTTGATTCTAGACAATATTCGATCTATGCATAACGTGGGAGCAATTTTTCGTACAGCAGACGCAGCTAGAATACAATGTCTTTTTTTATGTGGTATCACAGCTACACCACCAAGAGAACAGATTTCCAAAACTGCTTTAAATACTATCGATTATGTTCCATGGAAATACTATAAAAGCACTATTCGTTTAGTTAATTTTTTACGCCAAAAAGGTATTCAGATTATTTGTCTGGAACAAACATATAATAGTATCGATTACAGAAACTTTAATTATCAAAAACCTTTAGCAATCGTTGTTGGTAATGAAATTAGTGGAATTAGTGATAAGCTTATAAATATCTCTGATGCTTGTATTGAAATCCCTATTTTTGGGATTGCTAACTCTCTTAATGTAGCTACCGCTACTGGCATAGCTTTATTCAATATTATCTAATTATTATCACCCGCTTTGATTTATCGGTCTTGTGGATAATGTTTAATCAGATGTTCGGTATATGTTTGGTATAATTAATTTATTGCAAATTTTACAATTATTTATTTGTTAAGGGGATTAATATTATGGAACCATTAACAAAAAGACAACGAGAAATATTTGAATTCATCCAAAATTTTATTGAAGAAAATGGTTATGCACCAAGTTTTCGAGAGATTGCTTATTATTTTGAGTTCTCTTCCACAGGAACAGTCGCCGAATATATTACAATACTAGAAGAAAAAGGATATCTTACTAGAGAAGCAATTTTGGCACGATCATTACAGCTCACTCCTTCATTTGCTTCAGGTATCGAGTCGTTCGATATTCCATTGGAAGGCGTAATAGATGCAGGGAAACCTATCGAAGCAATTCGCACAGGAGATACAATTGAAATTCCCAGAGATATGATGGGGAAAAAAACATTTGCCTTAAAAGTCAGAGGCGAATCAATGATTGAGGATGGGATTCTAAACGGAGATTATGTTATTATTGAACAAACTGCAAATGCTAGAAATGGTGATATTATTGTCGCACTGATAGATAACGATAAATCGACTCTAAAAAGATTTTATAATGAAAAAGACTCCATAAGGCTTCAACCCGCCAATAAAGATATGAAACCTATGCATTTCGCCAAAAACAGAGTAATTATACAAGGTAAAGTTAAAGGGGTTATTAGGAGATATTAACAATTGACGTACATACATTAATTAGAATATACTATAATTGTTATGGAGGTGGAAAAAAGAAAATTAATTAAGTTCTCGAATTACAGTCTATGTATCACTTTGCCCAAGTGGATTATTAAAAAACTTGAATGGGACAAAGGCGACGAAGTTGACGTTGAAATTGACGAAAATAACGGCAAACTAATTATTTCTCGAAAAGTTTCTAATAAAGATAAATTTCAAAACTCAAAACTTCGTTGGTAATAATTTAATATTTTTAATAATCTTAAATTGATATGTTTAATAATTTTTTCAATTTTTTGATGTTTATTGTTTATTTTTTGGAGTATAAATAAAATTCAAAATTTGTTAAAAAATAATGTATACCATTTAGAGATTTTACTACTAAATTCAATATAATATGTCAAAATTGTCTTTCATTTCTTCAAAAGACCGAGGATATAATATTTCTCGAGTTTTATCATTAATCAAAACCGATATTACAACAGGATTAAAAAATGCTAATAGAATAGTCATTAAACCTCATTGTGCATTCCCAGACTATCAGTTTGGTAGCACACATACTGATGCCTTAGCATCAGTTTTAGATTTTATATTTCCACACACTAATTCTCAAATAATTCTTGCAGAAGGTAGTCCAAATAAAAAAACTTTAGATTTGTTTAAAAATTATGGGTATCTAGATATTCAAGAAAAATATGATCTAGCTTTGGTTGACCTAAAAAATGACGAATATGAAAATATTGAGTTTATCGATAATAAAGGAAAATTCTATTTAGAATCATTCCCAAAAACAATTCTTGAAGCAGATTATTTTATTTCTTTAGCTATACCACAAACATATCATGATCTGCTTTACTCGGGAGCCATTGCCAATATTATGCCTAGTTATTTGTATTACAAATCTCAAGCTACTAGCATGATTAAAAATTTTGGTTTTTCTAAAAACAATATATCTTCGGAAATTTCTGTTAAAGCTACTAATGATAATATTTATAAACTTTTTAAAACTCGACCTATATCACTTGCTATTATAGACGGCTACAATATCATACATGGCAATAATTACCACAAAGAAGGCGAACACATACCAACATACTGGGCAATTGCGTCAACCGACGCACCCGGAGCCGATTACCTTTCTAGTCAATTATTAGGTCTTAACGCCAACAATATTCCATATATCAAAAATATTTTAAACGATTTAGACGAAGAAGAAAGCATTGTTGTTGGCGATGATTGGAAAAGCAAAGTCATCAAGATAAAAAAACCTGACTATCCTTCTTAACTTTCTCAAATTATTTGTTCTTTTAAAGCTTCACTGAATTTCGAAAGCTACAAGCACCATCGATGTATATAAAAAATATTTAATAATTTTGTAAAGATTATAAAAATTACATAGTAAATCAAGTTGGATATATTAATCTTCTGCAATAGTATTTGAAATATAAAATATGTTATAATGTAAAAAATTAGGAGGGACCAGGTTTTCTGGGCATTTTATGGGTATTGCAAATGATATTACCCCAAAAATTAAACAGCCGACTAAAGAAACAAAAATCGAAGAGCCGAAAGAAGCTGAAATCATACAAGAACCAGACTTAAATCATATAGAAATACCTATCGATAAAACCGGCATACACAAACCTGTTTACGAGGATATTTTTCATGATCATTACAATCCTTTTGAACATGTCGAAGATAATCATTCTTTCGAAAACGAAAAAGAACATGATTTTCAAAGTTTTTTTAACCAAAAAGAAGCTTCGCAAAAGCATAAAAAAAGCCACTGGTTTTTATATATTTTTGTAACTTTTATCGTTGGATTTTTATCTTTATTGGCTTATCAAAACTACGATATAATTCTTGAAAAACTTGGTCTTAAAGACAAAGTTCACAATTCTGATAATTCCTCCACAACTAATAAAGGAGTGGAAATAATAAACGGACAAGATTATACCGATTCTTCAGGCTCTGCAGATTTAGACAGCATCAACGAAACTTCTAGCTCTTTTAATGATGAAACAGACATAGCTACTACAGATACCCCAAGTAACTCCACAAGTCCTACCACAACTACTCCCACTATTAATAAATCATCAATTTCGATTAAAGTGTTAAACGGTAATGGAATTAGCGGTTCTGCAGCTGCTATTAAAAATATTCTTGTTGCTGCAGGTTACACTATAGGCACAGTTACTAATGCCTCAAGATTCACATATACAAACACTATTTTGTATTATAATTCAGGCAAAGAAGCTGAAGCCAAGTTGATTGCTACTGATCTTAGCAACAGAAAAACCGAATTATATGAGAATTCACAGATTGCGGGAAGTAACGATGTCATTGTAGTTGTAGGTAAAAATTAATATGACTTTAGACCAAACTATCAACAAAATATTTAATGCTTATGACCTCTTTATTAAAGATATCCCTATTCATTATCAAGCACTTTTGTCTTTAGGTATTTTGCTATTTCTTGTTTGGAACATCTATGCTTTTTTAAAAAGTGGTAATATAATTTTGATCGTTATTCTTCTGGCTGCACTACCTGGAACATGGCCAGCAACTAAAACTTTAGGAAAAATTATTTGGGTTATAATTAAGGGATTGTTATATCGAATACAATATTAAACTGTTTTAAATATCGCAATAAGGAACAAAAATTTACTTATTTTTTATTTATGGAGCATTTATGCATAGCAAAGAACTAAAAACACCACAACATCATTTACTGATATTGCAAAAAGGTGAAAAGCTAGTAGACTCAATCACAAATTTTTGTCAGGAAAATCATGTTACCTGCGCTTGGATATCTGCAATAGGTGCAATATCAAAAGCTGAAATCGCTCTTTATGACCTTTCAACAAAAAAATATTATCAAAAAATATTTAACGAATCTCTTGAGATAGCTTCTTTGTCAGGCAATATAACACAAAAAGATCAAAAAATTATTGCTCATATCCATGGAGTTTTTTGTAATAAAAAGATGGAAGCTATAGGAGGGCATCTTGTAGAAGCAATCGTATCTGCTACCTGTGAAATTTATTTTATTCATTTCAACAATAAAATTATCCGCGAACACAATGAAGAAATTGGTTTAAATTTAATCTCTTAAAAACATTTATTATATTTACAACATAACAGTTCCATTTAATTAGTGACTAATGTAATATAAAATCACAAATTTTATTTATTTTGTTAAGGGAGTTTTATGACTTACGATGTAACAATAATAGGTGGTGGAATTGCAGGTATGACAGCAGCAATATTTGCAGCCAGAAGAGAATTAAAAGTTCTTATTATTACTCGTGATATAGGAGGACAATTAATTAACGTGTTAGATATAGAGAATTGGCCAGGGGAAGAATATATTACTGGTATAGATCTAATTAAAAAAGTTAAAAAACAGCTAGATAAATATTCCGTGGAAATAAAATATTTCTCGGTTAACAGTATCAGTCAAAATAACAACAGTTTTAAAATTGTTACAAACATCGAAACA
Organism: uncultured Candidatus Saccharibacteria bacterium; assembly: GCA_964389035.1. Classification (GTDB taxonomy): domain Bacteria; phylum Patescibacteriota; class UBA1384; order XYA2-FULL-43-10; family XYA2-FULL-43-10; genus CAYMCH01. The sequence continues at coordinate 12,036 of CAYMCH010000005.1, forward strand.
ATTTCATCTAAAAGTATTATTTTAGCATATGGCAAATCACCTCATAAACTAAATATCAAAGGAGAAGAAGAGTTAAGTGGCAGAGGAGTAAGCTACTGTGTCAATTGTGATTGCCAATTTTTTAGAGATAAAATAGTGGCAGTAGTTGGTGGAGGCAGTTCAGCTCTAGAAGGCGCCATTACCATGTCAGAAATAAGCCAAAAAGTTTATCTGATCCACAGAAAAGATAGTTTTAGAGGAGAAGAGATTTTAATTAACAAAGTTAAAAAAACTCCTAATATTGAAATTTTATATAATGACAATGTAGCTGAAATTATTGGAGAAAATAAAGTTAGTAGTATCAAAACCAAAAACGGCAAAAAGATTGATCTGGATGGTATTTTTGTAGAAATTGGCCATGTGGCAGACATTTCTATAGTAAAAGATTTAGTTGAAGTTGATAAAACCAATCAGATCGTCATCAACCTAGATCAATCAACATCCATACCTGGGATTTTTGCTGCTGGCGACATTACTAACCACCCCTTTAAACAATTAGTTATCGCCTCCGGCCAAGGCGCTACAGCCGCACTTTCTGCTTTTCGCTATTTACAAAGTATCAAATAATTAACAAAATAATCCACTAGATCCAGCACATATTATAATCAAATTAAATATATACTTACAATAAATATATAGAACAAATATTACATAATTGTATTGCTAATATATTACTATTTTGCAACCGTTATATCACATGATATTTCTTGCACTAATTTTAAACTTATTTACTTGATAAGTCATATTCGCTTGTACCTTGTTCGTTTATTGTTCGGTACTTGTTTGTGTGGTAAGATATTGATATGAAAAATATTGCGCTTATTCAATTTCAAAAGATTTCTCCTTTAGCCGATTTGATGAGACCGCAAAGTTTCAACGATTATATTGGTCAAGAACATATTTTATCTGAGGGCAAGTTGCTACGCAGAGCCATAGAAACAGACCATCTGCCATCAATTATTCTCTGGGGACCACCTGGTTGTGGCAAAACTACTTTAGCGAAAATTATTGCTCGCAAAACCAATTCTGATTTCTGCATACTTTCTGCTGTCTCTTCTGGCAAAGTTGATGCTAAAACCGTAATAGAGAAAGCCAAAGATAATTTTTCTATAAATGGACGCAAAACTATACTATTCGTTGACGAAATTCACAGATTCAACAAAGCTCAGCAAGATATATTTTTACCATATATCGAAGACGGCACTATTACATTTATCGGCGCCACTACAGAAAATCCATCTTTTGAAGTAAACGCACCATTGTTGTCGCGTGCTAGAGTCTTTCACCTACGCGAACTATCAGAAGAGAATATTGTAGTATTATTAAAAAGAGCTGTTAATTTAATCAATTCTAAGGATATAATTATTGGCGACTTAGTATTAGAAGAACAAAAGGTTGAGATCTCAACCAAAGCTATAAATCATATTGCTTGTCTTTCTGAAGGCGATGCAAGAGATGCTTACAATGCTTTAGAATTGGCAATTTTGTCTACCAAATCCGAAAACAGCATAGTAAACATTGATGAAAAGATTGCCGAAGACGCTATACAAGAAAAATATGTCAGATATGACAAATCTAGTGATGGTCATTTTGATGCTATCTCCGCTTTGCATAAATCCCTACGAGCTAGTGATGTTGATGCCTCACTTCATTATTTACTTCGCATGCTTGAAGCTGGCGAAGATCCTCTCTATATAGTTAGACGATTAGTACGTTTCTCATCAGAAGATATTGGTATAGCAGATCCCCAGGCGTTAATTCAAGCTGTTAACTGCCAACAAGCTGTGCATTTTGTAGGAATGCCAGAATCTGGCGTAATTATAGCGCAATGCATAATTTATTTAGCTAAAGCTCCGAAGTCTAGAAAAGTAAATAATGCTTACTTTGCAGCTAAAAAGGATGTACTTAACAAACGCCTCGATCCAATTCCATTGGATATCCGTAACGCTCCAACAAAAATGATGAAAAATTTTGGTTTTGGCAAGGGTTACCAGATGTACAACAGCAAATCCCACTTACCAAGCAACCTTAAAAATCAAAAATATTGGAAAGAATAAAGATGTGGTATAATTATATTTGACCTAAAACTATATTTAGAATTTTTTTGATAGTTTAAAAGTATCTATAAGGAGAGGAATGGAAGAAGAAATTATTATCCAACATAAAAGATCCTTTAAGAAAAAAATTGCTGATTTTTTTGCAAACCCTAAAAAAAGACTCACATTTATTATAATTTGCGGTCTGATATTAATCGCAACAGTAGGAACAGGATTATATTTTATGACAGTTTCTAAAAAAACTGACACTGCTGAGACAAATACTAATTATGATATCAAGAAAACTACATACGAAACAAAATTTTATTCTTTATTAGACGGGACAGAAGTGGCAGACCAAGCCACAATCAATAAATATCCTTTAGGTGTTATTATCGAAAACCATATCGATGCAAGGCCACAAGCTGGACTCGATAAAGCAAGTATTGTTTACGAGGCTATTGCTGAAGGAGGAATTACCAGATTCTTATCAATTTTTTCATCTCACGAAGCTGATAAAGTTGGTCCTATTCGTTCAGCACGTACTTATTTTGTCGATTGGGCAGAGGGCTACAATGCTTATTTAGCTCATGTTGGTGGAAATTACAATGCATTAGAGCAAATTCAGACAGATAAAATTCTTGATTTAGACCAATTTAAATATTCTTTACCCTATTGGCGAGAAAATTTAAATGTTTCAAGTGAACACACTATGTTTTCTTCTACTATCAAGCTTCGCGAACAAGCAAACAAATTAAATTATCCTATCGAAAGCATGTTTAAAACATATAAATTCGAAGAAGTTAAATCAGAACCAAAAGATACCACCACAGAAAACTCATCCGCATCTAATGAATCAAATACAAACCAAGAACTATCATCAATAAATACTTTTGAAGTTGCTACAGATATTAATGTTTTATTTTCTTCAGCAAATTACAATGTAAATTTTGTTTACGACAAAGATACAAATAATTATAAAAGAAAACTATCAGGCACAATACAGCTCGACAGAGAATCAAAAGAGGCAATCGCACCCACCAATCTTATTGTCATGACCGTTAAGCGTTCTCCTATCGTAACTAAAATTAATGAGAATGGCTGGAATATGACAACAGTTGGAGAAGGAGAAGCAAAGTTTTTTATTAACGGTCAAATTATCACTGGTAAATGGTCGAAAAAAAGTAAAACTGATCGTGAAATATTTTACGATTCTAATGGCAAAGAAATTACTTTTGCCCGAGGTCAATTTTGGATCTGCGTCATACCGCCAGATTCAAAAGTTACATACAAATAATAATATTGGGAGGGAATATGTCAAAAATTTCAGAGATTAAAGCATTCGAAATATTTGATTCGCGCGGAAATCCAACTGTTGCATGCCGTGTCCGTCTCGAAGATGGTTCAGAAAAAATTGGCTATGTACCATCTGGAGCCTCTACAGGACAATACGAATCTCTAGAACTCAGAGACAATGATGACAACCGCTATAACGGCAAAGGCACTTTAAAAGCCGTAGAAACTGTCAATACCACTATTAGACAAGCCATTTTAGGAATGGACGCAGACAACTTAGCAGAAATTGATAAAAAGATGATTGACTTAGATGGCACACCAAACAAGACTAAACTTGGTGGTAATTCCACGCTGGCTGTATCCATGGCTTGTGCCAAAGCTGCTGCAGTTAGCAACAAACTTGAATTATACGAATATCTTTCTCAATTAATTGGCATTAAACATGATAAATATAAAGTTCCTATTCCTTTAATGAATATTTTAAACGGTGGCAAACATGCAGTCGGTTCTACTGATTTTCAAGAATTTATGATAGTACCGATCAAATTTCCCAATCTAGCTAGAGCTTTGCAAGCGGGGGTAGAAATATATCACTCTTTAGGTAAAATTCTAGACGAGAGAAGTTATCAACCATTAGTCGGTGACGAGGGCGGGTTTGCACCTTCATTATTTTCAAACGAACAAGCCATGGAACTATTAGTAATGTCTATCAAAGACGCAGGGTATAATCCCGGAGAAGATGTCTATATTGCACTAGATCCCGCCGCTTCTCGTTTCTATACTGAAGGTATATACCAATTACATCGTGAAAATCGCTCTCTCACCACAGAAGAGATGGTTCAGTTTTACGAAACTTGGACAAATAAATTTCCGATTGTTTCAATTGAAGATGGTTTGGATGAAAATGACTGGGATGGCTGGAGAGAATTAACTTCCCGAATAGGCGATCATATTGAAACAATCGGTGACGATTTATATGCTACCAACAAAGAATTGCTAAAACGTGGTATAGAACATAACTCTTCCACAGGCATTTTAATTAAACCCAATCAGATTGGTACATTGTCTGAGGCCGTAGAAACCATTCGCACAGCTATTCAGTCAGGCTTTAAGATTATTATTTCACACAGATCAGGAGAAACAGAAGATCACTTTATTGCAGACTTAGCCATATCTTGCGGATGCGGAGCTATTAAAACCGGTGCTCCGGCCAGAGGAGAAAGAACAGCCAAATACAATCGTTTATTAATGATTGAAAGTGATCTCGGCAACCTTGCCGAATATGCTAAATGGGAAGCGCTAGATTTATTTCAAAAACACAATTAATATTGTTTTAAATAAAAGAAAAAGTCCCTATTTTTAGAGACTTTTTCTTTTATTTCTGAATATTATTTATATATATTCACACTTGCATTCCAAATGATTGTGCAATATTCATAACTTTCGTATAATAAGAACTCGATGGATTATATCCCCACAAAGCCTTTTTTAAATTAGGATAACCACAAGCTTTTAGATATGCAGCCGCAGAATAAATTGCATCTTCTACATTACATATATCTTTAATACCATCATTGTTACCATCTACACCATGTCTATTGAAAGTAGAAGGTAAAAACTGCATGGGACCAGTAGCACCAGAAATATTTGCTCGGCTAGTAGATCCAGAACAACCAGTTTCTACACAATGTATCGCTTTTAATAAAGCAGGGTCAACTCCATAGGCTATACCCGCAGATTGATATATGCCGTCAAAATTACTGGGATCAACATATACTCTTTTTATATATCTAGTTACATTTCTTTTTTTTGCTTCGGCTAATATTTTTAATTTTTCGGCAGCTTCAGCTTCTACTTTTTCTCTAATTTCTTTTTGAGTCGCAGACTCACCTGGAATAATTTCCGGAATTATTTTTATTACCTCTACAGCTTTTACTTCTGTAATATTAAAAATTATTTCCGACTCAATTTTTATTTTATGATTCTCAGCAACATCATATCCTCTGGCGACAATCGGAGATTTTACTGCTACTAAGCTCAATATTAGTAAACCCAATATTGTTATCAATATTAGACTACCAATTTTTTTTGACTTTTCTTTTGTTAAAGTGTTTACGATTTTATTCGTAATTATAACATCCTTCTTCCGAAGAACCATAATGTAGTTTGGAAATCGGTACCAGATAGTTCAGATAGTTTTACCTTGCCCCAAACTCCTTTTTTAATGAGGTTTTATCCACCTTTTAAAGCAGAACCTCCTCCATTCGACCAATTGTTAATATTTGAAACTTTATCTAAGCTTCAGTAGCAAATTATAAATTATTTTGCTACCGTACTCAGATAATTTAAGACTATCGATTTATAATGCGGAGTATATACCATATTTTTATTTAATGCAAATTATTTTTATTTATAAAACATTCAAATTTTAATAAAAAACTCGAGTAACACTCGAGCAAACTTCTATATATTAGCATACTTTCATCTATTTGTCAAGACCTGTAATACGTAAATGATATATATTACAATCTCAATCTGTGATCTGTATTTGGCTTGATTCATATTTTGGTAATGGTATAATTAACGCATGAATGGTGAAAGTGAAAAACGAGACAACAAATGGTTAGAAAAAAAATTGAATATATTAGTCAGCAAGTACTTTTCTGATATAGAAATAAAAAATGATTTATATATTGGCTTTGGTCGCAAAAATTCTCGTCAATTGGGCAAAATTAGCAAACAACGTCACCCTTCTTTAAAAAAACGAATTGTTGGCCATTTTGATACTATTATCACCATCAATAGTTATTTTAAACGCTTAGATGTTCCGGAGTATGTCGTTGATGGTACCATAATTCACGAATTATGTCATTATGCTCACGGATTTTCTTCCCCGCTTCCACAACTCTCGCGTTATCCTCACCAAGGAGGTATAGTAAAAAAAGAGATGTATATTCGCGGAGCAGGAGATATTTACCAAAAAGAAAAAAAATGGTTAAAAGATCATTGGTCAGAATTTTTAAAAAACAATTAATTCTAATATTAACAATTGGAGAGTTATGCAAAATTGTATTTTTTGTCAAATAGCAAGTAAAAAACTATCTGCTAAAATTGCATATGAAGATGATAATTTTATTGCTTTTCAAGACATGAAACCCAAATCACTAGTACATCTTTTAGTGATACCCAAGAAACATTATGGTGCTATTTCTACCTTGCTAAACGATGATTTTAAAATGATGGGCGAATTAATGAAAGTTGCTAAACACCTAGCCGAACAGGAAGGAATTGATAAGAGCGGCTACCGCATTGTGATGAATTCAGGCAAAGATTCTGGCATGGAAATTGATCATTTACATCTTCATTTACTCGGCGGTAGCCAACTCAACGATATCAACTAGCATTGGTTCCTAAACTTGCATATATGTGCGTTTTAGAGTATTGTAACTATAATAATTATTAAGCGTTTTTACGTTATTTTTGAAGGTGGTGATTAATTTTGGTTAGAGTTGATAAAAAAGGCGATGAACGTCCAGAAATCCTTGTGAGACGATTTAATAGAGAAGTTCAGCAAAGCGGTGTCATGACCACAGCTAAGAAAAACCGTTACTTTGAAAAAGCAACCAATCGTAACTTACGTCGCAAATCTGCTATTCGCAGAAATGCAATAGCAACCATCAAACGTGGTTATTAATTAATTTTGAAATTACTTATGTCTTCTATATCGAGTCAAATCGAAAAAGACTTTATAGAATCATATAAATCTAAAGATTTTTCTAAAATTGCAGTTTTGCGTATGCTAAAAAATGCGATTAAAAACGCTCAGATCGATAAAAATAAAGATCTTACTGATCAAGATATTTTTAAAATTATCTCTAAAGAGATTAAGCAACGCCGTGAATCAGCAGAGCAATATATAGCAGGCAGCAGACAAGATTTAGCTGATAAGGAGCTTGAAGAGATCAAATATATCGAAATATATTTACCCAAACAACTCAACGACGATGAGCTTACAAAAATCATCCGCGATACTATTCTCAAGAGTGGATCGAATAAAATATCTGACTTTGGAAAGATAATGAGTCTTTTAATGCCAAAGGTTATTGGAATAGCTGACGGCAAAAAAGTCTCAATTATTTTAAAACAAATACTCTCTGAATGAAAAAAACACAAACAAAATTTTTTCGATATTCCGTTGCAATCCTATCGATGGTTATACTCGTTTTTATTTTCATTTCATATAGTATCTCTTTTTCAATTCACTCATATTTACTCAAATTTGCATTTTGGCTAATTTTGTCTGTTTTACTTAGCTTTATTATTACCTATGGCTATACGCTTACAAGCTCTTCAATCTCCGACGCCATGGCCACTCTAAGAAGAATGATACGTGCTGAGAATTTATCTAACCCATTACTTATGCGACTCTCTAGCGAAGCGCCTGGTACTTATCATCACTCTTTAAATGTTTCTAATTTAGCCCAACGTGCAGCTAAATCTATAGGGGCAGATTCACTTTTGGTCAGAGTAGCTGCATATTATCACGATTTAGGAAAACTCAACGAACCAAAAGTGTTCGTAGAAAACCAATCCGAAAAAGAACTACTACAAGAAGAAAATTCAGCCACATGGATAAGAAGTAATGCTAAAAAAATTATCTCCCACGTTGAACAAGGAGTTAAGCTTGCCAAAGAGGCAAAATTACCTGAAGAGATTATTGACATAATAGCAGAACATCACGGCAATTCCAAAGTTTTATATTTTTATACCAAAGCTAAAGAAAAAGGCTTAAAAATTCGAAAGAGTGATTTTGCTTATCCTGGTCCCAAACCGCAATCCCCCGAATCTGCCATTATTATGCTTGCTGATTGCGTTGAAGCTTGGGCAAGAACTATACACCCAATAAATAAAGATAATATTTCTGAAATCGTATCTTCTACTATTGAAGAAAAACTCAAAGAAAATCAATTAAGCAGATCAGGATTATCGGAAATAGAATTGAGTAAAATTAAATCTTCTCTAATAGACACTCTTTTAATAATATATCACCAAAGAATTAGCTACGATCATAAAAATGAAAATTGAATTATACGGTAATCATCAATTTATCTCTATTGATCAAGTTCAAAAAATTATTGAGGAATTTGAAACAATTTTTCATAAAAATACCAAAGATAGCATTGTAGAAATTGAATTTGTTGACAAAGACAAGATACAGAAACTCAACAAAATTTACCGCAAAATTGATAAACCTACTGATGTTTTATCATTTCCCCAAGATAATATTCCAGGTGATAATAAAATCTTTGGCACTATAATAATTTGCAGAGAAGAAGCTAACAACCGAAAAGAAGAAATATCTGAACTTATCAAACATGGCTTGTTGCATTTGCTAGGTTTGGACCATGAGAAAGATAAAGATTTGTGGTTACAAAATGCTAAAAAAATAAATCACAATATGAATTAATATGACAAAATTAAATCTCAAAAAACTTGCTCGTAGCTTTCATTATGCTTTTCGTGGCGTGATACGGCTGCTTACTGATCAGCAAAATGCCAGAATCCATGCCTCCGCCACTATTTTGGTAGGAATTTTGGCTTATCTTCTAGATGTTTCTCGCATTGAAGCAACGATACTCTTTATGGCAGTAATTATGGTTTTTGCGATGGAGATAATGAATACAGCTATTGAAAAAATTTGCGATTTAATTGATGAAAAAGATAATGATAAAATTCGCTTTATTAAAGATGGTATGGCGGGGGCTGTATTAATAGCTTCTGTGATTGCTGTTGTAGTAGCTATTTTTATATTTCTTCCACATATTGAAGTCTTATTTAAAGGTATTTAATTTCCCTCTTTTCATGAGAATGAATTTTGTGATAAAATCTTGATTGAGGGATAAATTTTATTTTTTTGGAGGTGGACATTAATGTCTAAGGAATCTATTAGTGTTGGTTTAGATATTGGTAGTACCAAAGTTGTTACTTGTGTAGGCAAACACGACAGCGGAGCTATTGACATTATTGGTATTGGTCAATCTCAAAATCAAGGTATGCGTAAAGGAATAATTGTAGATATCGAAGAAACTGTATCTGCTATTTCTGCTTCCCTTGAAGAAGCCGAGAGAATGGCTGGTATTGCACTAAAGAGTGCAGTCATTGGTATTGACGGTTCGCATATCGAATCAACTCAATCTAAGGGAGTAATTGCTGTATCAAGAGCAGATGGTGAAATCTCTGAGCAAGATATTGATAGAGTTATTCAAGCAGCGCGTGCTATACCCAATCGTCCCAATCGTGAGATATTACATACTATTCCTCTCAAATACATAATTGACGGTCAAGATGAAGTTAAAGACCCCATAGGAATGAGTGCTATCAGATTAGAAGTTGATACTCAAATTATCTCCACTTCAACCAACGCAATTAAAAATCTTCAAAGATGCGTTGAGCAATCCGGCATATCTCCCATAGAAATTATTTTTTCTCCACTAGCTACGAGTAAAGTATTGTTATCCAAAAGACAAATGGAGATAGGTGTGATTTTAATCGACATTGGGTCTACTTCCACATCTTACGCTATTTTTGAAGAAGGAGACTTGATAAACTGTGGAGTTATACCTGTTGGCTCAGCACATATAACTAATGATATCGCCATAGGTCTTCGCACTTCAATCGAAATTGCTGAAACATTAAAACTACAACATGGTTTTGCCTTACCAGATAAAGTATCCGAAAAAGATGAGGTTCAGTTAAAAACTATCGACAAGAGAGAAGATGGCGTAGTATCAACCAAATACATATCAGAAATCATAGAAGCTAGATTAAAAGAGATATTATTAATTATCCGTCAAAGACTAGAAGAGATCAATCGCGATGGTACACTTCCTGCTGGTATTATCCTTACTGGAGGTGGTAGCAAACTTGAAGGAATAGTAGAACTAGCCAAAGAAACTTTACGCCTACCAGCACAGATCGGCACACCATTGGTAGAAGTCAATGGTCTAGTTGACAAGCTTGACGATCCAGTATATGCTACAAGCGTAGGTCTTATGCTTTGGGGAAAAGATAAATCTTCTCCTTCATTTCAGCTAGACACAGGATCTGTTTCTGGTATTGTAGAAAAAGCCAAAAGCTTTTTAAAGCAATTCATGCCATAATTTTTATTAGGTATATATTTTATTCAAATGATTATTTATTATAAATGCGTTAATGGACGGGGCAAAAGAGAGGTAAAATGGTAGAAAAAAGATCCTCTGAACTTGAAAATTTTGCTGTGATCAGAGTTATTGGCGTTGGTGGATCAGGAAATTCCGCGCTTACTCGCATGATTAACTCCAAGCTCCGAGGCGTAGATTTTATTGCAATCAACACTGATTCTCAAGCTCTAGCCTTCAACGAAGCTCCAATTAAAATTCAAATCGGGAAAGACACTACTCGTGGTTTAGGTGCAGGAGCAGATCCTGAAGTCGGTCGCAAGTCCATCGAAGAGAACAAAGAAGAAGTTTACGAAGCTCTAAAAGGTTCTGATATGGTGTTTGTAACCTGCGGTATGGGTGGTGGTACAGGCACTGGTGCAGCTCCTTTTGTAGCTGAAATTGCCAAGGAGCTAGGCGCTCTCACTGTGGGTGTAATTACCAAGCCATTTTCATTTGAAGGCCAAAGGCGCAGACGTATTGCTGAGGCTGGCATAACTGAAATGAAAGAAAAAGTTGATACACTGATTACTATTCCCAACGACAGACTTTTACAAGTTATTGATAAAAAAACTTCACTATTTGATGCATTTGGTATAGTTGATGATGTTCTTCGACAAGGTGTACAAGGTATCGCAGACCTTATCACATTGCATGGTATCATTAATGTAGATTTTGCCGATGTTAAAGCTATTATGTCAGACGCTGGAAGCGCCTTGATGGGCATCGGTCATGGCACCGGTGACAACAGAGCAATTGAAGCTGCTAGAAGTGCAATTGATTCTCCTTTGCTTGAGTTATCTATCGATGGAGCCAAAGGTATTCTTTTTAATATTACTGGTGGACCGGATTTGGGTATGTACGAGATTGATGAGGCAGCCAAGGCTATTACTGAGGCTGCTGATGCTGATGCTAATATTATTTTTGGAGCCATTATAGACGAAGCTATGCAAGGCGAGGTTAAAATCACTGTTATCGCTACCGGATTTGAATCAGAACACGCCAAAGTTACTCGTACACCAATATCTCGAGAAACTAGACCACAAGATATTCCGCCATCACAGATTATTCGACACAGAGAAGATTCTACTCGTCAACAGCCTACAGTTACTCCTATTGAACCAAAAATTGAAGATGATGAAGATGAACTAGAAGTACCAGCATTTATTAGACGCAAACTTAAATAATATCAAGTTCGTAATTGATAAAAGAACCGTCGCGATCGAGCAGACGGTTCTTTATTTGACACCACAAGATATAGTATCTTATAATTACAATAGTCTTATATGTTGTGGCATGATTATTTTAATAATATAATATTTTTTTTATTATTTTTACATTTTAGAATAATATCCCATAATTTTTTAAATTTTAAATAACAAATTTTTAATTTATATTATGCTTTGTCCTATGTGCAAAAAATCAGATACCAAAGTTTTAGATTCACGCGATGAAGATACTTTTGTACGTCGCAGAAGACAATGCCTAAAATGCAAATACCGTTTTACAACATTCGAAAAAGCTGATCTGCCCAATCTTAAAATTTCTAAACGAGATGGATCATGCCAAGACTACAGTCGTGATAAACTAGCACGAGGCATCAAGCTAGCCCTAGAAAAAAGACCATTTTCTTGCCAACAAGTTGATGATATTATTAATCAAATAGAACAAACAATATTAAATAAACACAAGAAAGAGATTTCATCCAAAGAGATAGGGGAGATAGTAGTCGAAAAACTTCGACAAATTGATGAGGTAGCATATCTTCGTTTTGTTTCTGTATTTAAAAAGTTTGGTAGTGCTAAAAAATTTCAGAAAGAAGCCGAGAAGTTTTCAAACTAGAGACGCGAAAAAGAATGATGAATAAAGAATAATGAATTATTGTGGAAAGTTAAAAGTTTATCAAGTTTATAAATTCAGAAAGTAATAATACAGATAGACAAGGAATAAACGCAGAAACAGAATACAGGTTTTAGGAATTAGCTTGTAGCTTATTAGGAGATAATAAGGAAGTAACTACACGGTTTGACATGGATTAGAATAATACAAATTGTCATTCTGAGGAAGCGAAGAATCTACCGATTTATCCCCAATAAACAATTTGATAGTCCTACCCAGCCGAATCGGCGGGTCGGGATGACGACTATTGAGAGTGGTTATTGTATAATATATCTCATCACCGGTCACTACTTACTACTCGCTATTTACCAGCTGTATCCTGAATCCTGTTTTGATAAACATTAAATATTATAAAGGAGTAAATATGACAGAGAAAGATCACCTGATTAAGCTGGATAACAATAATTTCGAATCCATTATAAATGGTAATAAACCAGTGCTGGTGGACTTTTTTGCAACATGGTGCGGCCCATGCCAGATGATGTTACCAGTTATTCACGAGATTGCCAAAGAGCAAGCAGGTAAAGATTTTTTAGTGGCAACACTTGATATTGATGATAATGCCGAAATAGCTGCCAAATATGATGTAATGAGTATACCAACTTTTATAATATTTAAAGATGGCAAAGAAATATCTAGAATGCTTGGTGCCATGCCAAAAGATATGGTGTTATCAAAAATCCAAGAAACCATTAAATAGTATCTGACATTGCATTTATTTATGATTACAACATCCTATTGACTTTTGTCAATATTTGTGCTAGATTACTAATTGTTGTCAGATGCAAGATCTTAAAACAAGTATTTTGCATCTGCAAAGCTCTTTAAAGCGATAGCCCACCCCAAATGGGGTGGGCTGTTGTATTCTGGTGGCGAACTTTCGTTCGCCCTTGGAATCGCAACACCACACTGTAGCCCCAAGGGGCTAGGAAGGAGGGTATTCCTCATGGAATACCACGCCTTCGAGCACATTAACAGTTTTGACCTCCTTGTGTGGGGTATCGCCTATCTGGCATGGCGATACCTCACCACAAGGAGAAGGGAGGAGGCACCGGCAGAAACTGAGCCGGAGCCTCCTACCATAGAGAATTATGCCAATGAGGGGGGTAGGGAGGTGATGGAAGTCCTCCGAACCCCCCTCGATCAGGACAAGATGTCCTGATCGGGCTGTTCCGAGGTGTGGCTCTCCCCACCCACACCTCGGTCTGTTCCCATGGGGAGGTGGCTCACTTTTCACCCAGTGAACCATCGCGCACCCCCGCCATATCGGCGGGGCTGTGCCCAATAGGGGCAGGTATCGCGATCGTCCGGCTCAGCCGGGCTATCATCATAGTTTCATACCTCGCGATCCTGCCCCTCCAATCTCCCAAAGGGGGAGATCAGCGACGACCATCATTTCGGTGGTCGTTCTGCATTTATAAGGGTTAAGAATAATGTACAAGATAATAAAACGCAAAACGATAAATAATAAATGGTAAACTACAAATTTATACCCCTATATAGACAGCCTTATGTATATGCTATAATTCATAAACTATATATTAAAGTAGAGTGATAAAGGATAAACAGTAAATGCAGAATTATGAATTATGAATAATGAATAATGAATTAAGGTAAAAAGTAGAAAGTTTATCAAGTTTGTAAAGTGGGAAGTAGCAATACAAAAGGGACACAGAATAGACGCAGAAGGTAAAATGTAAAACGATAGATGGTAAATGATAAATGCAAAATGCAGAATTATGAATTATGAATAATGAATAATGAATTAAGGTAAAAAGTAGAAAGTTTATCAAGTTTGTAAAGTGGGAAGGATAC
>CAYMCH010000006.1:0-7886 GCA_964389035.1 uncultured Candidatus Saccharibacteria bacterium
ACAATCTGCAACAAACACACAGCCATCAGCCTCTACTTTCTTTGGCAGAGTTTTAGCAGCTTCGATTTTTGCTCTGACCCAATTGATGCTTCTGCCATATTCATTGGCCAAATTCTTCAAAGTATATCTTTTGTAAACGTACTTATCCCAGATAACTTGTTCTAATCTCTCTGGTCGATTTTTTGATTGGAATCTTCTACCGCAAGCAGTGCATTTATAGCGTTGTTTACCGTTTCTTTTACCATCTCTTTTTACTTGATTTGAACCACAATTCGGGCAGTTTTTTAGCCATGATTACAATTCCCTGTAGATAAATGCTTGTTTTATGGCTCTAGAATAACATAATCAACCGCTTTTAGCACCCCGTTTTTGCAATTATGCCGCAATTTAATTTATCTGAAACCAACATCATAATTATACTAAATAATCATAAAACTCTCAATAATTTTTATGTCTTAAAGACATTGCCAGAAATATTATTTAATACAATTTCCCCAGATTTTTAATACACAAAAATTTTTAGCACAAATTGCAAAATTATCACTTATAAAAACATAAAACATTTAATGCAAGTCTTGACCAGATATAGTGATAGTGTCCCCTTTGACAAGCTGACCAGCAAGTAATTTTTTAGCCAACATGTCTTCTACTTTTTCTTGTATAGTCCTTGACATCGGTCTGGCACCCATTGTCGGATCAAATCCAATATTTGCCAAATATGTTACAGCATCTGGAGTTACTTTCAGAATAACTTCCTTATTCTGATACAAAGTCTCAGCCAAACTTTTTAGCATTAATCTGGCGATTTGTTCGATCTCAACATGATTCAACGGAGAAAAAACTACTACTTGAGTAAAACGGTTTAAGAATTCCGGCCGATATGAACCACTTTCAATCAGGCTATCAACCAAGATCTTTTTCATACTTTCATATTCAATCCCACTACCAATTGATTTCTTTATCAATACTGCACCAGCATTAGAAGTGGCGATAATAATTGTATTGGTAAAAGAAACTCTGCGTCCATTGCCATCTGTTAAATGCCCCTCATCAAGAATTTGCAAAAACAAATTTAATATATCAGGGTTAGCTTTTTCTAACTCATCGAATAATAACAACGAAAAAGGATGTTCACGAACAGCAGAAGTCAGTAACCCCGGAATATCCTCACCGTCAAGCGAAGCACCAATTAATCGGTATATATCTTGTTTATTTTGATATTCACTCATATCAAACCGGATCATTCGATTTTCATCACCAAAATATGCCTCAGCTAATGCTTTAGCAGTTTCAGTTTTCCCCACACCAGTAGAACCAAGAAAAAGAAAAGAACCGATTGGTTTCTTACTATTCGTAATACCGGCACGCGTCCTGCGAAGAGCATTTGATATTGCATCTATCGCTTGTCTCTGCCCTATCACTCGCTGATGCATAATATTTTCAAGATTCAACAATTTAGTTTTTTCCGCATCTCCCACCTCCGTAGCCGGCACATCATACTTTTCAGCAACATATTCGTTTATATCATTTGCTATTACTATTGTTTTACCTCGAGTTGATGCTGCTTTTGCCGAAGCTCCGTCTAACAAATTGATAGACTTCTCTGGATTAGGAATATTCATAATATATTTGTCAGCCGCTTTAATTGTTTCTTTTATTACTCCGTAGGTTATCAAAGAACCAGTGTGATATTCGATAGTTGGTACTACATCTTCTAAAATCCTGATCATCTCTTCGTTACTTGGCTCTTCCATAGTAATTTTTGTAAATCGCTCCGTTAAAGAAGAATTAATTTCAATATATCTATGGTAGCTTGCAATATCGCAAGTCCCAATAATATACAAACCGGGAATTTCCAAAAAAGGTAAAAGTACTTCAGTTGCATTAACCTTTCCAGCATCTCCGGAAGAGAAAAGATTTTGAATATTTTCGATAAAGATGATTATATTTCCTGCATTTGCTGCCTCGTTTAAAACAGCTACGATCCTCTGTGTAATATCTCCACCAGCCGAAGCCCCTGCTAGAATTGCATCTATATCTATTTGCAACATATGCTTGTTCTTTAAATCCCCCATGGCTTGACCTTCTTGCACGCTTTTAGCCAGCCCCAATACGGTAGTTTTTTTACCAATTCCAGCCTCGCCTATTAACAGCACATTGCCACCTCTATCTCTAGTTAAGGCTTCTTCCATTTGTTTTATCTCTTTGTCATGACCGACTATTTCTAAATTTAGACCAGCCCTAGAAATTGAATCGGTAATGTCTCTCCCAGATTGACGCAGCAAAGGTGTAAAGCCATATGCCCAATCACGACCAATCCCCCCTCCAAGATGCAAATCGTCAGGATCAAACACTCTTTTGCTATATTTTATCTGATGACGAATTACCGTAGTCTGCCAATAGACAATATTGGCAATATCTTTGATTTCAAGATGTATATCACTTAAAAACTGCTTTAAAGGCAGATAATTTTCGCATAATGAAACAAAAACATCACCGGTTTCGATTTGATGATGAGATTCAGCTGAAGCTATCTTTAGTGCCCTAAGAAAAATCTGATTCACAGGGATATCTTCAGTCCCAATATTCATATAACTTTCAAGAGATTTTTTAGAATAACCTATTCTAGCAATAATAAAATCAAAATCTTTCGATTCCTCCATACAAGACATGAGTGTTTTAATATTTTGATTGTTTTTAGATTTTTTTGTAAATGTATTCCAAATTTTGGCCAACTCAAATGAAAAAACACTATATAAATTGAATTCTTCACCCTTTTGAATCTTCTGTATGGCAGTTTCTAGTAAAATAGGTTTAGGATGCCTTATTTTTGAAAAATAAAATAACCGAATTGCATAATAAAACAAAAAAATAGCTGTTGTAAAATTTGCAACTGCCAACAATACATTGCTAAATTCATAAAAACGGAATAAATCAGCTATAATTACAGCAATACTCGCCAATCCTGCCATCCACACTAATGCAGCAATCATACCAAACAAACAATTCCCGTAAATCGAATCTATCATAACAGCTTGTGCAATCATGGTCCCACGAGGCGTAATTTTAACCTTCATTTCGTCCATTATTATAGCGAAATTATCGCTCTCCATATTAATAAAGCAAGCAACAAAGGATATAGTATCCAAATAATAATTACCGCCAACGAACAGCAAGATAAAAATACTACAAAAATTAGATAAGCACCTAAAGTAAACGATTTGACTAAAAAACCTACAAATCTTGAAGCTAAATTTAGAGTCCAAACTTGGAATTTTTGCTGTAATGATAGACCTTCGTAGCTTATCATGTCTCGCTTCCAAGGAGCAAATAATGTTCTAAAACAAATTAGCACAGAAAAAGCATCAGTAAAATAGATATATGCTGCTTTTATATATTTAAAAACACGACTGTAAGCTTCCCCATACCACCAACTTACAAAACTGATTGTTAGATTATTCCCCTCCATTAGATGTACTCAGAGATTTAAAAAATATTAAATTATCAAAAATCTAATTATCTAATCGAGATTACTTGCACAGGACAAGACGAAATTACTTCGTTTATTAATCCTTTATCTGTTTCAGCAATTTCAGATTTTATTACTTCTGATTTACCCTCGTCATTTAATTTAAAATACTCAGGAGCCATATTCACACAAGCCCCACACCCAATACAAGCTTCTTGATCAACAATTAATTTTTTTGCATCTTTTTTTTCTGTTTCTTCTGACATCTTTAAAACTCCTAATTAATTTTTTAGTAACTTATTATAATGTTACCTGAAATTTTTGCTCATTGCCAATCCTCTGCACATTTTTTATTCCCTATATTTAAAAAAGTTTTATTTTGTATCAATAAAAAAATTAAAACATTTTTATTAATTAGAATTAAAATATTATAAAATTTATTATTAAACCATAATAACTCTTGACAAATATTTGTAAGTCGTGTATACTGATATAATCATCAAAAATGATGGTTGCCCATAAAATAAAAAGGGCTAAAATAAAACAAAAAGAGAAAAGGAGAAAACAAAATGAAAAGAGTAGTTGCAAATGTAGGTGGCGAAAAGCATGTAGATTATGATAAGCTTACTGCTTTCGAAGCCACCGCCATGAGTGTTGTAGCCATAATGGCTGTAACTCTTGGAACCATCTACGGTTCTATATTGTAAGATAAGAATAAATATTTTTTTAATAAAATAAAAATCCTTCACTAATTCTTTGGAGGATTTTTATTTTATCTCTTAACTGCGCGCATGATAGCACGGAGTTGATCTTTGGTTAGTTCTACCTTACCCTCTTTTTCGTTTGCTATTAAAGATTCTATAAGCGCGCTAATTGTTGAACCAAGCGAAGATCTTGCTGCTTCGAGCTGTATTAATATGTCTTGTTCAGGTTTATCTGCCACAATCATCTCGCTTATCCCGCGTACTTGCCCCTCAATTCTCTTTATTCGATTATATATACTCTGGTATTTCATATTTAACTTTAGTTTTAAATTATAAATTGAAAATCTTAAATTTATGACTTTATCCCCAACTATACCCCCCTCTATCCACATTATACCCCCTCCCCGTATATATTCAAGCGGTAAAAATACTTTTTAACAAAACCAGATATCTATTTTTCTTATTAGTTTTTTTATAAAAAAACCTTGCTTTAACCAGCAAGATTTATCATGAATAATACAAAAGATTAAATTTTGTGTAGCCAAACCAATAATCCAACAATTAGAACAAAAAAGCACTAAATAAAAGTAAACTGGTTTTGATAAAATTAAATATTACGACTTAGCTCCTTTCTAATAAGCACTTCTGCAGAAAAAGTTACCAATATTAAAAAATATATTTTAAGAAATTTTTCTTTAAAACTAATGCTATCACTCTAATAAACAAAAATAATAATACACTTATTATGCTAGCTATAATATATTGCCAAAATGTTAATTAATCTTACTGCAGGAATAAATAGATGCTAAAAATAATCACAACTTGTCAATAATATTTATGATATAATATTGTTTTTTCGCTTGACAATTAGCGTATAGTAGAGTGTTGTACAAATTTACTAATAATTTCCAACGATTCTTTGAGTTCAATCGGAGTAAAAGACTCATAATTATGATTTTGAATCAAATGCTTGGATTGAACAAAATTTTGAATAAAGAATCTTTTAGACCCTTGTATCATTTTGCCAATTTCCTCAAAATCTTTCGGCGATAAAAAAGGTTTAACCACAGTAGTACGAAATTCGTAATCAATACCACTTTTCATTATGATTTCAATAGATTTTTTTATATTACTAACTAAATTACCAGTTGATTTTTTATCATCCGTTTTTGGATCCTTAGTAACACTTTGTGCAGAATTAATAATTCTGGATTTAGAATTAGTCACCATCTCATATTTGTCAAATGGAGATTTTACATCCATAGCAATATAATTTAAGTCACCATCATTGACAACTTCTTCAAGACGTTCAGAGAAAGAACCATTGGTGTCTAATTTGACTACAAAACCCAAGGCTTTAATATGTGAAATTAATTTTCGAGTTGTATCCCATAATAAAGGCTCACCACCCGTAATACATACTCCTTGTAATTTGCCAATACGAGACTCTAGAAAACGAAAAAAATCATCTTGGCTTATTAACGGTAAAAACTTTTCAGGCAATACCAGCTCGGGATTATGGCAAAAACCACAACGAAAGTTGCAACCTCGCAAAAATACGGTGGCTGCAACTTTGCCCGGATAATCTACTAATGTGGTTTTTTGAATACCTGCAATATGCATTTTGGGTAAATCATCAAAATACAAGATACAATAACCAAACAATTTTCAATATCTAAATTCAGATATCTAAACAGTTTTAAATTTAATTATTGTTATTTGTGATTTGTTTGTATCTTGTATCTTGTTTCTTGGTTATTTATATTAACTCTGCTTGAGCTGTATTTTCTACTACAATTTTTTCTTGGGATTTTGTTGGCTTAATATTTAATTTTACTGTCTGACGATCGTCGAATTCAGCTCTTTTCCCATCATTCCATTGTTTTACCGGTCTTATATAGCCAACAATCCTAGCATATACTTCCGTTTCTGCTCCACACTTTGGACAAATATCAACTCTACCAGCTATATAACCATCTTTGGGACAAATAGAAAAAGTAGGACTCATAGTAAAATAAGGCAATTTATAGTTTTCACAAATTATCTTAATTAACCCTTTCATTGATTCAACATCCTTAATTTCCTCTCCAATAAATAGATGAACTACAGTACCACCAGTATATTTAATTTGTAAATCATCTTGTAAGTCTAAAACTTCAAATATATCTTCGCTATAATCTACCGGCAATTGTGATGAATTAGTATAATAAGGTGCTGCATCTTCATCTTCGTATTGAGCTTCATTGGCCACCATTATTTCAGAATATCTCTCTTTATCAAGACGAGCTAAACGATGCGAAGTACCCTCAGCCGGCGTAGCTTCGAGATTGTAATTGTTTCCAGTCTCATCTTGATATTTACTAATACGCTCACGCATAAAATCCATAATCTGTAAAGCCACTCTCTGCCCTTCTGCAGTAGCAATATCACGACCAATAAGATTAAGCAATGCCTCATTCATACCGATAAGACCAATGGTTGAAAAATGATTACCCCAAAAACGACCATCTCTTTTTTTGATATTACGCAAATAAAATTTTGAATACGGGTACAAACCAGCATCTGTCATCTTCTCTAATAATTCTCTCTTCACTTCCAAACTCTCTTTAGCTAAATCCATCATATAACCAAGATTATATAAAAACTCACGTAAATCTCTGGAACGATAACCTAGGCGAGGTAAATTTATAGTCACTACTCCAACCGAACCAGTCAATGGGTTGGCACCAAATAATCCCCCACCACGCTTGCGTAATTCGCGGTTATCTAAACGCAAACGGCAACACATACTACGAGCATCTTCCGGACTCATATCAGAATTAATAAAGTTTGAAAAATAAGGAATACCATATTTTGCTGTCATTTTCCAAAGATTTTTTAATCTTGGGTTATCCCAATCGAAATCGGAAGTTATGTTATATGTAGGAATAGGAAAGGTAAAAACTCTGCCCTTGGCATCACCTTCAGAGATAACTTCGGCAAAAACATCATTAAAAATATCCATTTCTTTTTGAAATTCTTTGTAAGTTTCTTTTTGCGGTTTGCCACCTATTATCACTGGCACATTCGCGTAAGTCGAAGGCACTGTCAAGTCCAAAGTGACGTTGGTAAATGGGGTTTGAAAACCCACTCTGGTCGGCACATTCATATTGAACATAAACTCTTGAAGAGCTTGTTTTACTTGATCACGAGTCAACTTGTCATAACGAATAAATGGAGCCAACAGAGTATCGAAATTTGACACTGCTTGCGCACCAGCTGATTCACCCTGCATAGTATAAAAAAAGTTCACTAACTGCCCAAGTGCTGTACGAAAATGCTTGGCTGGTTTTGATTCCATTTTGCCAGGAACACCTCTAAAACCTTCAACTAATAAATCTTGTAAATCCCAACCAACACAGTATGTAGATAATTTATCCAAATCGTGGATATGAATATCACCTTCTAATGTAGCTCTCTTAATCTCAGGAGCATATACTTTGGTCAACCAATAATTCTTTGACACTTCACTTGACACATAATTGTTTAAGCCTTGCAAAGAATAAGCCATATTGGAATTTTCACGCACTTGCCAATCTAAATCTCCAATATATTTTTCCATCAAATCTACTTGCTCCTGCTCAGCGATAGCTCGCATGTCAGCATGGCGTTGGCGATATAAGATGTAAGCTTTGGCAGTAATACGATATTTTGAACCTAAAAGCACATTTTCT
>CAYMCH010000006.1:7896-8189 GCA_964389035.1 uncultured Candidatus Saccharibacteria bacterium
TACCACATTTTGCATCTCTTCAACTGTAGGAATTTTGCGACGGATACTTTCAGGTGCTAATTCTACAACTTTTCTGGCAAGTTGTTTCGCCACATCTTCTCCAAACTCACCTGTAGCTTCTCCAGCTTTACCTATAGCCATAGCTATTTTGGTTTCATCGAAAGGAACAATTTTGCCGTCCCTTTTACGAACTTTTGTAAACATTTTACCCTCCGCTTCACGCCGACAATTCAGCATTATTGTTAATAGAATTTTGTTTTTAATTATTGAATAATATCTTAATTATTTACAGT
>CAYMCH010000006.1:8205-11176 GCA_964389035.1 uncultured Candidatus Saccharibacteria bacterium
CAAATTTTACCCTACATGTTGTGTTTTAATCAATAGTTATTATACTACATATAGTGTTTTTTGATCTAAATTTATCAACAGGTATTATTTTATTTGCCACAATATATATTTTAAAAAGTATAGAATAACAGACAAAACAAGATTATAATTTTTTATTTTGACCATCGAAGTATATTCTGATTTGCTTATCAAAATTTATAGAATTATGGTTAAATAATAATAATTGTCAATCGTAAAATATTCAATTATATTATTTACATATGATTAAAAAATTGAAAAAAACTTATAAGATTTCTGCTATCGTTTTTTTAAGTCTAGCCATAATTGTCTCGGTATTTTTTATTGTGAAAGGAATGAAGACTAAAAATAATGTTTCTAATTCAAATATTCCAACAGATCAACAAGAGTCAGATAAAAATTTAAATACAAATACGCAAGTTAAAGACAAACAAAGCACAACAGTAAGCTACAATTTATTTATTTCAAAAATTTCTGTTTCGGCTCCAATATCAATTAGTATAGATGGCAACAATAAAGATGAATACAATAAAGCCTTAGAAAATGGTGTAGCTCATTTAAAAGGTAGTGCTATGCCTGGTAAAAACGGCAACGTCTTTATTTTTGGTCATTCAAGTTTTGGGACAGATAAACCGGGAAATTACAAAGAGATATTTGCTAAATTAAATGATTTGAATTTAGGCGAAATTATTGAAGTACAATCACCAGAACTAAATTATAAATATAAAATTAGTGATAAAAAAGTTGTTGCTACCAACGATGTAACTGTTGCTAAACAAAACATGGCTATCAAACAGATCACTCTAATGACCTGTTGGCCTATTGGTAGTGCTGAAGAGAGGTTAGTAATAATAGGCGAATTAATAGAAGGTTAATAAATCTTAGATATTTAATAAATTACAAAATTCATAAAATTTTTCAAAACTTCGACAATTATAAGTTTTCTAGAAGAATCAAAGAAAGTCCTTAGAAATTTTGTTAAATTTATAAAAAAGTATTTAAAAAATATAGGCTGATTACATTAGTTTTTAATAATTATAATACTTTTTTCATCAAAATTTCCTGAATTATCATATGCTTTTGCTATCAAAGTATATGATCCAGTTGGAGTCGGAGCATAGCGCCAAGTAGCGTTGATTGTACTTCCCTGTTGTTCAGCCGCAAGATAATCATTTATATATAATTCTATTTTAGTCACAGAAACATTGTCGCTGGCGGAAACACTGATCTGCAAATCATTTGCTAGCCAATTATATGGATTTGAAGATGGAGATGTAATAGACACAACAGGTTTGACAGTATCGTTTGACACAATATTACTTACAATAATTGTAATAATCTTAGTAGCACTATTTCCAGTGCTATCATAAGCTTTAACTTTCAATGGATAAGAACCATCTGGCACACTATTACTATCCCAATTTGTGGCATATGGAGAAGAATCGTCAGTTGCGATAATATTATTATTTATAAAAAACTCGACATTATTAATTCCAACATTATCACTCACACTTGCAAATATTTGTACTGTAGATGCAACAATAGCTCCATTATCTGGTGAGTTGATAGATATCACGGGAGGAGTTGTATCTATTTCGGGCTCAGGTTCAGGCTCCGGTTCTGGATTTGTTTCGGGAGGAGGAATGGCACCAGACAAATCAACTAAGTATTGTTTTGTAGCAGGATCAGAAGGATAGCCGTGAACACTTGCTACAGCACTGTAAGAATAACCGGAATAAAAATAAGAGTAGTCTTCAGCAATTACTTCGGCATCACAATTAGCCCAACCCAAAGAATAATCCGTGGTAGTATTATTATAACTCAATGGTCGGGTATTATAGTAAGCCTCGGGGAATCTTTGACCAGACGGAATATCTAAATCGACCCATCTATGATACATAGTATAATGATGACCATACTCATGAGAAAAAACTAATTTCATGTAATCTTCCAGATGACCTGAATCTTTATACGGACTAACATTTAATGTAATATAACCGTAAGCTTTCGTAATATTGCTACTGGATATTATATAACTGCCGGTCCAATAACCACCATAATCACACTCACTACAATCTTCTACGCTCACTTCATAAAGATAAGATATTTCGTTGCCATGTAATAAGGAATTATTTAAATAATTCCTTATTACATTCCCTAAATTTGGATATTGACCAGTATTATCTATATAAGCAAAAGTACTGGTTGGACCATCATCTGCATAATCTTGAATTTTTGAATCAAAGTCATTATCCCCTCCTGTAGATACAACCATAGCTTTTCCGGCATTTGTGTCTACTGATTTTGTTCCCAGATCACTTACACTGGTTTTGGGCGGATTTTGTTTGATAGCTTCTATATCTTCACTACTGACCTCAGCAGATTCGTTAGAGTTATCACTAGATTGGCTCTGCTCCGCAATAGAGCTAACAGCATTATTTATTAATTTTGAATTATTCTTATAGAAAAAGTAGGCACCCGCTCCGATAAACCCCAAAAAAACTAAAAATGCCGTCAATACTGGTATGACATGCACAGAACGAGCTAAATAATCATTAATTTTTTTAATCATCTCCCTCCATTACTTATTTATTATACATGAAACAGTGCTGGCACAACAAGGTAAAATAATTTATAATACATAGTATATAATGTATTTATTATTTTAGGAGGTGTATGAGAATGAAAAAATTATTAATTGCTCTAGGTCTATCCCTGGTGATCATGCCAACTAGTGTTTTAGCTGTAGTACAAAATGGAAACAGTAATTCGTCTTCACAATCTGGTACAGTCGGTCAAGCAACTACCGATAATAAAAATTCTACCGAGAATAAAGGTGTAGCGAATGCCATTAAAAACTGTGAAAAAATTGAGGCTAGAATACAAAACAAAATGCAAAATTATGTCGATAGCAAGAAAAAGTTTATCACAGCTTACGACAATATTGCTTCAA
>CAYMCH010000006.1:11186-24356 GCA_964389035.1 uncultured Candidatus Saccharibacteria bacterium
TGTCGTTTTCGTTGTTCAGCGCCTCTTCAATATTTGTTCTGGTTCCTTCAATTCTGTTTGATACCACAGCTTCTTTAAAAATGTGCATTTTTATAAACATGTCTATATCCGGAACAAAACGGGAGAATGAATTTAATTCACCTTGCGATTTTGACAAAAATAGATAAAATAATTGTTGTAGCTCAAGAAGACAGCTATGACACAGCCAAACTAGAAACAGATCTTGCTACCTTTGAAACAATGCTTAGTGAATTTAAAACCAGCATGGACGAAAGTTATGCTCAACTTGAAAGAACTCAACAATATACTTGTGGTCAATCTGAAGGACAATTTATGAGTGCCTTAACTCAATCAAGAAAACAGATGCAGAATGCTCATCAGACAGCAGTTAAATTACGTGCTTTTTACAAAGACACTTTAAAAATTGATTTACTAGCATTGAAAGATGAAATTGATAACGAAACTACTGCCGACACAACAGATACATCAACCACCACTAATTCAACCACAACTTCAGAATAATTTTTTATTAATAAAAAGGAATTAAAATGGGCGAAAATAAGCAACAAAATGATAATCATGTGATCTCTAAAATACTAGTAATTGTACTTATAATTGTTTTGCTGGGAGCAATTGGGTTATTTTCATGGAATTATTTTTCAAAAAGTAATTCTGATACTTCACAAAATACCTCCTCGACAAACACAGTTGTTTCAACAGATACTACTGACAGTTCAAGTTCAAGTTCCAAGCCAAACACAGAGATCACTGCTACTTCTTCATCTATAAGCAATGCAATTGATGATTTAGATTCAGATATAAATTCTATAAATGATGATTCTCTTTCTGATACAAACCTTTCCAACAGTGATATCGGAATATAAAATGATTCCAATGTATAATAAAAAGCGAGCCTTAAGGCTCGCTTTTTATTATACCAATACCATTAAATTATTCTTTTATTACATAAGTACCGGAGATTTTATCATGTAAAGCTTGTTTCTTGGGATCCCATGCAATCATTAAATAACCTATACCTAAAATAATTCCTGAAACCATTTTCCCGACAGTTTCGCGCAAGATAATTGTAATCCAATCAAGCTCATGCTCCTTACCTACAACTCTAATTTGTAGAGCCATCTTGCCTAAAGTTGCCCCATAATATCGTAACATTAAAATATTGTAGCCCCACTGTGTTAACATTGAGATATATGATTCTGGCGAGGAAGAAAAAACCGCCAAGCTATTGAAATCGCTATTGAATGGAAATGAATAATGCCTACCAAATAGCATGTACATCAAAGACATAACCGCATTAACAACAATGCCATCAAGCATTAAAGCTATAAAGCGAATCCAAAATCCCCCATATTTTATTTCATTATTTTCTTTTTCCATTATGGTACCCACAAATGCATTAATTTACTATTTACATCATTCTGTTTTAGCAAGCTCGAAGTCGTGTTTAGAAAAGAAATATTGCTTAAAATATTGCCTAGTATTCCGCCCAATGGTCCTTTTTCATATTCCACTACGCTAACATTAGATAAATTTAGCTGTTGTTTAGCATAATCAATCACTGTTATTACATTACCAACCTCATCAACAAGACCATTGGCTTTGGCTTGAGTTCCAGTAAAAATTCTGCCATCACCTAGTTCTCTAACCTTAGCTTCATCCATCTTACGCCATGTAGCTACTGAGGATACAAAATTTTGGTAACTTTCATCAACCATTGCCTGCAATAAGCTTTTCTCAGCACCTGTCATTTCTCTATCTGGATTTCCGATATCTTTCATTTCACCCGATTTTATTACTACAGATTTTACACCAATCTTATTATATAGCTCTTCATAATTAGATAAATAAAGCACTACGCCAATCGAACCGGTCTGAGTCTCTGGATTAGCAAATATTTTATCTGCAGGAAGAGATATTTCGTACGCCGCGCTTGCTGCTACTTCCCGCATGGCTACATATAATTTTTTACCTGATTTTTTAAATGTTCCCAATCTTTCCATAACCGTCTGCCCAGCAACTGCTGTACCTCCTGGAGAATTAATATTTAGCAGCAATGCTTTGACACTAGGATCACTCTCAGCTTGATTAATCTGAGCAATTAAATCATCTGCTGTAATCTCATTGTTTCCAGAAAGCAAAGAAGTTGATGCAGAAGCAGAATCTACAATTGTACCATTTATTCGAATAACAGCAATTTTGTTGCTTCCTTCACCGCTAACACGCTTTTCGCTATATGTTGTTAAATTTTCATTAATACTCCCCCAAATACCTCCGGTCTTTTGGCTCTCTGTGCTTTTACTAGCTATAGAACTTGAAATTCCTCCCATTATTAATAAACCGCCAATAATTAACCAAGCATATTTTCTCTTATTTTCCATTCTCTCTCCGTTTTTGATTAATATAGAGATGACACAAACATCTTATTAGTTTATAATATATTATACCATTATTAATTAGGAGAATAAATGTCAGAAAACAAACAAGAATATAAAATAAAAGGTGAGGATTTAGTAAAAAAAGTTAAAGAAATTATTGCCGAAGGCAACGCCCGTCGCATAATTATTAAAAACGAAAAAGATGAAGTAGTGGTAGAAATCCCCGTTACAGTTGGAGTTGTGGGAGCAGTTTTTGCACCTGCTTTGGCTGCAGTAGGCGCTGCGGCTGCCTTACTGACAAACTGTACTATAGAAGTAATAAAAAGATAATAATTAGAAAGGATGAATCATGGAAACCGAAAAAAACATATTGAGAGCTATTGCTGGAGAAAGTATGGCTCGTAATAAATATACATACTTTGCTAGCCAAGCCAAAAAAGAAGGTTACGAACAGATTGCTTTTATCTTTGAAGATACAGCCAATAACGAAAAAGAGCATGCCAAAAGACTAATGAAATTACTAAAAGATACCACGGTTTCAAGTTTGATCGAATTTGATTTCCCAGTTGTAAAATCTACTTTAGAAAATTTGAAAGCTGCAGCTGCTGGCGAAAACCATGAATATAAGATCATGTATCCTGAATTTGCAGCCAAAGCCAAAGAAGAAGGTATGCATGAAGCTGCAACAGTGATGACAGAGATTGGCGAGGTGGAAGAAGAACATGAAAAAAGATATTTAAAACTTGCCGAAAATATCGAAAATGGTGCTGTATTCAAAAAAGATCAAAAAGTAAAATGGCGTTGCCGCAATTGCGGTTATGTACACGAAGGAAACGAAGCTCCCCAAATCTGCCCGGCTTGTGCCCACCCTCAAGCTCATTATGAAATTCTAGCTGAAAATTATTAATAATAAAATGCATCCATAAGTTTGCAATTAAATTATTTTCTAAATATGTGATAAGCTAATGTTTATTTTCTGTTATTTTGCTGAGAACTTAAAAGTTTGAACTATTTTATCCATTACTATAGTATTGTTTGGATCATCTGGATATATATTTAGATATAGCGCCTTACCATCTTTATAAGAGAAAACCTGATATCCGCTAGCAATACCACCAATATAATATTTATTTCCGGCTGTCCCATCAATTTCGATATCCGTTTTTTCTATTATCAAATCTTCCTCTAAAAATTCTTGTGTTATGCTCTTTAAACTATCATAACCAGATTTATAAAAGCGCAAAGAAATATACCCTTCCATAGATACGGTATTGTCAATTTTCTTATTTATTCTCAAGATCAAACCATCAGCTGGTATTAACTTTGATTCAACAATTTGATAATTGTCTGGAATAATAAATGAAAAATCATATAAATTATTTTTGTAAGAAACTTCTTTTTCGTTTACTACGGTAGTTTCTGAGGACATTTCTTTTTTATACCAACTATGTAAAAGCCCAATCTGATCAGATATCTTACTTATTTTTTTATTCAATACATCAATCTTCTGACCACAAGAATCTTCATTACTGTTTGCGCTAGTACTTGCATTTTTTGTGTCTTCTTGAGTATTGTTGCTAATGCTTTGACCGCAACTTTCTTCTTTAACACATAATTCATATTTTCTTGTGTTTTTATAGTAGAAATAAAAATAAATAGATGAAAATAATATAAATAATATTATTACAACAACTAATTGGGCTCCGCTTATTGTAAATTTTTTCTTTAAAATTTTTATATTCATATAACTAAACTTAATGGATAATCTTTACAAAATACCGATAAAACTATTTGTATATAATATAATTATAGTATTTTTATAATTTAAATTATATGGCTTAAATATTATATTAAACACTATTCAGCCATGATAGATAAAACATGCTATAATTATATTCAGAAACATTAATAAAAATCAGGATAAATATGAAAAAAGTACTTGTAACCGGTGGCACCGGATATATTGGTAGTCATACTACAGTGGAATTAATAAATAATAATTATGATGTGGTAATCGTTGATAATTTATCTAATTCTACTAAAATGCCGTTAGAAAACATCAAAAATATTACAGGTAAAACTCCCAAATTCTATAAAGCAGATTGCCAAGATCAAAACTTAATGGCAGAAATATTCTCCCAAGAAAATTTTGATGGCATAATTCATTTTGCCGCCTCAAAAATGGTTGGAGAATCTGTACAAAATCCACGCCTTTATTACCGTAATAATCTGATTTCTTTAATCAATATTCTTGACTTAATGATTGAGAAAAATGTTAAAAATATTGTTTTTTCATCTTCTTGCTCAGTTTACGGTCAATCAGAAACTTTACCTGTTGACGAAAATACACCTCGTCAAGAGGCTGAATCACCTTATGGAAATACCAAGCGTATTAGCGAAGATATTATTCAAGATACAGCCAAAGTCGATCTAATATCAGCAATTGCTTTAAGATACTTTAATGTTATTGGTGCTCATTCTACTTCTTTGCTTGGAGATAATCCAAAAGGAATACCCGAAAGTATTGCCCCAATAATTACTCAAGTTGCCGCTGGTTTGCGTGAAAAACTAATTGTATTCGGCAACAATTACAACACCCCAGATGGATATCAAATACGCGATTATGTGCATGTTGTTGATCTCGCTCAAGCACATGTTAAAGCATTGCAATATGCGGAGGGGAAATCAGAAAAATTTTATGACGTTTTCAATATTGGTACTGGTCGAGGAATTTCTGTATTGGAAATAATTCAGGCGTTCGAAACAATTTCAAATATTAAAATAAAATATGAAATCGGCAACCCTCGCCCCGGCGACATTGTAAAAATTTGGGCTAATCCTCAAAAAGCCAAACAAATTTTAGATTGGAAAGCTAAATACAACATCGAAGACGCTATGAAAGATGCTTGGAACTGGCAAAAAGCTATTACTAAATAGTGTAATCCCCCAATCTAATCATTATTTACATATCTTTAAATATTTGGTATTATTTTTTGTGTAATTAAATGTTGGTATACATCAATAATTTAATCATGTTATTCCCCGGTAGCTCAATGGCAGAGCGCTTCGCTGTTAACGAAGATGTTGTCCGTTCGAGTCGGACCCGGGGAGCCAAAAGAAACAGATCATTGCAAAATGATCTTTTTCTTTATTTTTGCTGTAAACTATCAATCTGAACAAATAAATATAATTTTAAAATAATTTAAAAAAACTCGAATTTATTGATTTTAAAGGTTATAATCATTTTAATAGCGTTATCAAGTAGCAAATTTATTTAATTCTGTAATAAATCAGGTATTAAAATAAAAAATGAAAATACTAAATTTACATATCTTAAAGCAATAGGGATAATTCTTGTTGTGTTGGGACACTCCGGAGGTGTTTCTCTATCTCCGGACTGGTTCCCAATTTATTCTTATCACGTTCCCCTTTTCTTTTTTGCGTCTGGATATTTTTATAAAAATTCAGAAAATGTTTGGAGATACTTTATAAAAAGATTGCGTAGATTGGTTCTACCATATTATTTTTCTAATCTTTTCTACGGAATTCTGGTTTCTATTTTTTTATCACTGGGGCTAATTCAATTTGGTAATAAAATAAATTGGCACAACTTTTTTATTGAACCATGGTATTCCGGGCATCAATATATTTTTAACGGACCAGCTTGGTTTATTTTATGTTTATTTTTGATGCAAATCTTATATACATTGATCAGAAAGATATTAAATTTAATAAATATCAAAAATGAATATATTTTAACCGTAATTTTTTTTACAATTGGTATACTGGGAACTATTTTAGCCGAAAATGATGAAACTCGACAATTATATATTATATGGGTCAGAGTATTATTTGGTTTACCATTTCTTCAATTGGGTTATTTATATAAATCTAAATTAGAAAAGTTCGATAACCCTAGCGTTTTGAGTTTTGCTATTCTTTTTTTAATCCAATTATTGATTTTGTTTTTTTATAAAGATATTTTTGGTTTTATAGTATGGAATGGGAATTTTAATGGACAAGTTTTTGGACCATTCTTAACATCAATTACGGGAATATGGCTTTGGCTACAAATAGCTGATATTTTAGCCAAAAAAAGTTTAAATAACCCCGTGCTGAATTATATCGGGAATAACACATCGACTATTTTATTTCATCACTACTTTGCTTTTTGGTTATTAAGCACTATGTATATGTTGTTGGGAGCCCCTAACTTCGACAAATCATTATACATGGGTCAGTTTTTTTATAAATATTTATACAATGCAGATAAGCATTATTTACTACTATATGCAATAGCCGGCATTGTTATCCCATTATGTTTAAAATATTTATTTGAAAAATTCATTATTCCACTATTTAAGAATGGATATTATTTAATGATAAATAAGTTCAAAATAGAATATACTGACAAATAATATTTATCTGAATTTATCTGACTAGATAAAATAATATTTTGAACATAATAGCATATAACAAAATTTTTATAATAAATTAGGCACAAGATTTCCTAATATTGATATTATCTTTTTCAACGCTGTAAACAATGATGGTATAGA
This sequence comes from uncultured Candidatus Saccharibacteria bacterium, assembly GCA_964389035.1. GTDB lineage: Bacteria > Patescibacteriota > UBA1384 > XYA2-FULL-43-10 > XYA2-FULL-43-10 > CAYMCH01. The sequence goes on from CAYMCH010000006.1 coordinate 18,142, forward strand.
TGAATTACAAAATTATATTAACAAAAGTAAAACTTATTGCTTTTTGGGCTTATCTGGAGTGGGCAAATCAACTTTGATAAACATGTTGCTCAAATCGCAAAGTGCCAAAAACCGCCGAAATCAGCTCTTATACCAAAAAAGGACGCCACACCACTACTAAAAGACAGATATATTTTCTATCAAACGGCGGTATTGTTATTGATAATTTTGGCATTAGAGAAGTAGATGTTACCAACATAAATCAAGGTTTAGATAACTTTTTTGACCAAATTTTAGAAATAACCCAATATTGCAAATTTGCCAATTGCACCCATACTAAAGAGCCGGGTTGCCAAATTATAAAAGCGATAAAAACCGGAGTTATAGATCAAAAAAAATATGCAAACTATATAGCACTAAAGAAAGAAGCAGAATTTTACGAGATGAACAACTTAGATAAAAAATCAAAAAACAGTCAATTCGGTAAGTTCAAAAAGAATATCATCAAAGATTCAAAAAAATATAGCAAGAAATACTAATAAAGATTATTTCTGTTATGAAATAATTAATGACTTAATAAATTTTCTACAATTGCATGCACTTTTGATTATAGTGTCTAAAAAAACCTAGAAATTTTATAAAGATAATGAGAAATATATCGTAATTCTATAAAATTATCGATGCTTCTTACTCCAAGCTAATTTCGTCATCGAAATTATCTGGTTCTGGCCAGGCTAAAGTATCTTCTGCATTGAAGCAAAAGGAAACTCTGTCGCCAATCTTAAATCTCTCGTGAATTCTATGTTCTTTTATCCTCTTGTAAGCTCTTACTTGCTTGCCCTCGCAATCAATAAGATATTCGTAGATATAACCTAGAAAATTAATCAGTTTTATGCGACCGTGATAAGGCAAAACATCATCATGCTCGTGCATATGAACTTTTTCAGGACGCACACCTACCACCACTCGCCTCGCGTCAATCTCCCCTTTATATTTGATCTGATGTCTCCTATGGCGAATAGTATTAGTACCTAAATTATCTCCAATAAAAAAGTTGCATTTGCCAATAAAATTGGCGCTAAAAATAGAGTTGGGATTATTGTAAAGCTCCTCTGGCGAACCAGTTTGAATTATTCTACCCTTCTTCATTAAAACTATGTTGTCAGAGATAGTCATAGCTTCTTCTTGATTATGCGTGACATGGATAGCAGTAATGCCATTATCGTGAACAATTTTATCCAACTCGTATCGTAAAAATTCTCCGATTTTGGCGTCTAGTGCCGAAAGAGGTTCATCTAGTAAAAGAATTTTTGACTTGGTAGCCAACGCTCTAGCTAACCCCAAACGCTGTTTCATGCCACCAGATAATTCCGATGGCATGGCGTCACTCCTCTCTGCCAAGCCAACTAGATTTAAATATTTTTCCACATCGTCTTTAATTTTTTTATCTTTCCATCCCCTAATAATCGGTCCGTAAGCAGTATTATGCCATACATCTAAATGTGGAAAAATAGCAAATTGTTGAAAAAGATAACCAACATCTCTCTCCTGAGGAGGTAGTTTCGAGACTTTTTTGTTGTTGAATAATATTTCTCCGCTAGTCGCATCAACCAAACCAGCGATTATCCGAAGCAACGTAGTCTTACCGCAACCGGAGGGACCAAGCAAGGTATTGTATTTGCCATCCTCAATATGCAAATTAATATTATCCAATGCTATTACTTCCTTTATGCCAGACTTATATTTTTTGCATAAATTTTTTATCTCAATATTCGGCATATCACCTCCTCTATGTTTTAAGCTTTCTGATTTTGTTTCAATAAATACAAGAAGATAAACGCAATAGCAAACAATATACTACAAGCAAAAGCTGCTGCAGATAAATTATCTTCTCTAAATAATTCAACAATGAGAATTGTCACGGTTTTGATATTTTTTGTTACAGCCAAAGTCGCACCAGTTTCCGACAAACTGCGCATAAAAGCCATGATACATCCAGCAATAATTGCCGGCTTAATTTGAGGCAATAAAATAGTAGTAAAAGTTCTTTTTACTCCCGCACCCAGCGAATAAGCCACCTCTTCTTGAGATGGAGAAATATCTTTAAAAGCAGAGATAAGTGGCTTTACTAACAAAGGAAAAGAAAAACTTAAATGTGCCAATAGTAAAATAATCATATCTGACGGAATAAATCGGCGCCAAAAAAGTGCCAGCGACAGTCCTAAGGCACTGGTTGGTACAAGTAATACTATTTCACTTAATGTATCGAATAAATGACCTAGCCGGTAACGATTTCTGGCAACCATATATGAAAATGGTAATGAAAAAAGTAAATTGATAATCGTTACCAAAAATGCTAACAATAAGGAAATTACCAGACTTTTAGAAAGCAATAATATATCTGGAATTATAAAATTATTTAAACTATAAAATAAAATCAGAATTGTTGGCAAAAAAACAATACCCACAAAAAATAAAATTAAAATAATATTTTTAATTGGTGCTAATTTGGAGATAGTTTTTTCGACTTTCGGCATTCCCCATGATAAATTTATCTTCCTCTTTCCTAGCAACATCTTGGCCACTAGTAAAATCAGTATGGCTGAGATAATTAAGAGTATGCTAATCCCAGCCGCATCGGATAAATTGCCTTGATCCTTGAGACTGATAATTAGAATTGGTGCAGAGACAAAAGCTCCTGCTACCATCATGGTAGCGCCAGTTTCTGATAAGCTTCGAGTAAAGGAAAGAATTGAGCCGTTGATTATCCCGTCTCGGAAAAGAGGCAACGCCACCGTCCTAAAAAAAGTAAAAGGACACGCGCCCAAAGCTTGAGAGGCTTCCTCGACTTGTGTTTCTATTTGCTGAATTGACGAAACAACCGAACGTATCATATATGGCAAGGTAAAAACTATATGCAAAAATACAATCATCAACGGTCCCTTGCTTATAATGCCATCTTCCAAACCAATTAATTTTCCTATACCATAATTGCTACCCCAATATAGATAAATCGAAAAACCCAAAGCCGCAGTTGGCATAACCAAAGATAAATCAACTAAATTATCTATCCATTTTACGAATTTATTTTTACCTTTAGCAATCATCCACGCCAAAGGTATGCCAAAAATGATATTTATTATTGTTACAATTAAACCAATTAAAAAAGAATGAGTAATGGCTCTTAGCGCCATTACATTAGAAAATATTTCGAAATTATTTGCATATTTTAGGATATATATCGCTGGAATAAAAATAATAATTAAAAAAAAGGCTATTGCTAACCCAAACATTAGATTTACTTCCCTACTGGTTTTTTTGTTTAACATAAAAAATAATTAGATTCAAAAAAATTAAAATAATCTTAGTTTAATTATAATAGAAAAATGGTTATATTTAAAAGTCGCAATCTTTATATAAACTCCGTATATCAATAAATTCCCTTTTTAGTGTTATGGTATAATATTTATATATAAGAACTATTTGGGAGGAATATATGCCAAGACCTAATAAATTATTGATAATATTGGGCTTAGTAGTGCTTTTGCTCGGTATTGGCACTGCAATTTATTTGCGTTACTATACGCCCAAACAAACGATAACTCAGTCTCCAGCTATCTTTGGTGCTAATCTTTCTTACGTCGAAGGCGAAGTAGAGTTCAAGGAATCAGGAAAAGAATGGGAAATTGCTAAAAGTAACCAGAATTTACTCGAAAATTTTATTATTAGAGTCAATAATAAAGGTAGAGCAATAATAACTCTAGATGATGGTAGTGCCATTCGTCTTTCGGCAAATTCCTCAGTAACTTTAACCTCTCTAGACCCAAATAATATTGTCATTACCAATAACAACGGAGAAATTTATACCAGAGTGGTCAAACTAGAAAGAGAATTCAAAGTCATTGCCGATGATAAAAGCTATATCTCTCTAGGCACAGCTTATAAAACTATCAATCAAGAAAAGCTTAAAGGGGTTGAAGTGTATCAAAGCCAAGTTAAAATTCCGGACGAGGTAAAAAGTGAAACTCTAGTGGCTGAAGGCTACCGCTATTATTCGTTAAACGAAACGGACAAATCTTTGGAAAAAACTGTCAGCCAGATTCCTTTAGATCAATTAAGCAATGATGCTTTCGCTTTGTGGAACAAAGAACAAGACGAAAGCAATGATGCATTTAAAGAAAAAATGGGCGTACTAAGTAACGTTAGCAAAAAGGAGACCGCGTCAGAAGCGACTCAACCGACTACTACTCCCGCCCAAAACACTACGGCTAAAATTACTCTCTCCGCGACTGCCAATGATACTGGAGTGAAACTTACTTGGACCACCAGCAATTTAAACAGTGGCAACGGCTATAAAATTGTAAAGAACGAAGAAGGCAATCCTGTTTACCCTGGCAGCGATTATAAATATATCAATAACGTTTCTCAAAAAAACTATATATGGAGTATTACTGACGGTAAAACGTATCATTTCAGAGTCTGCGAATATTTATCCAGTGGCAAATGTGGCACCTATTCAAATGATGTTACTGCAACTGCCCCAAATAAAGATAATTCTAGTAAAGATGCTATTTCAAGCAGCGTGGACTCTATTTCGTTGTCAGCTGAAAGTAATGGCAACGTATCTTGGAGTGTAAACGGTACTTCAGTTAAAGGCTTTAAGATGGTGTGGTCAAAAAATTCTAGCCCCACCTACCCTACTAGAGACGGTGATAAATATCATTACTATAGTGATGCGACTACTATGTCTGGTCAAATCGATAATTTCTCAGGAGACGGTACCTATTATGTAAGAGTATGTGAATATCTTGGTGGAAAATGTGGCGTATATTCAAACGAAGTACAAATTGAAATGCCTTAAATTGAAATTTTTATTAATAACTTAGACACCAAAGGATATGGATATGCAAATCAGTTTTGAAAGAGCTTCTAAGCACAAACAAAGTATTTTTTCCAAATGGTGGTTTTGGTTATTATTAATTATAGTTATTATCGGTTCGATTGCTAGCTATCAGTCATATTTGCAATACAATCTTGATAAAGCATGGAAGATCGAAGGGCAAAATGTTTTGCATCCCTCATTAAGCTCTAAAGAAGTCGACATTCCTCAAAATATTATAGAGAATAAATTCGGTTGGCTTGGAGATGGCAACGAAGAAAATACTTTTATCGGCGTAGCTGGCGGTGCTTGGATACGTCCGCATCCTGGACCTTTCTTATGGGATAGCATGCAGACCAGTAAAGACACGGAAATTTCATTTGAAGCAACTGACAAATTAGTTAAATCGCAACAAAATTTAAATTACGGCACTTTAGCAACTCTGTGGCCATTTGCTGAGTGGGATCAAAATAGCTCTGTTGACGCCAGAGCTTGTGAAGTTAGCAATCAAGATAAATTTTTACCGGCAAATAATAAAACAGGACATATAGAATATTTGCCTTTGCATCGTTGCAACCCTGCTGATTGGTCGAAATACGAAGTTTGGATCTCAGCAATCGTCGAAAGATATGATGGAGACGGAAAAGATGATATGCCAGAACTTGAGATCCCAATAAAATATTGGGAAATTATGAACGAACCTGATTTACAATATCAAAATAATTTACAAGAAGAAGAAACCAATCAATTGAACTTTTACAAACAAGGTCCAATCGAATACGCTACTTTGTTAATTAACACTAGCACTATTATTAAAAAAACTGATCCTGATGCCAAAATATTGATAGCAGGGGCAGCTGGTGACGATGACCGCGTGCTAGAGTTTTATCGCAAAGTCTTTGCCAATACAGAAGCAACTAAAGCATTTGACATCGGCAATATACATTGCATCTCAAACGATCAAGAAACGCATGATTTTAATGTAACAGCTTATAAAAATATGTTGGCTGAATTTAATATTATATTACCTATTTGGGTTACAGAGGCAGAAGCCTTCAACAAATCTACAGCTAATGACAACTTTACTTCAACCAAGAACAGCACATCTAGTGCCATTCATGCAGGAGCTGAAAAAATATTCTTTACTCGACACAGTTTCGATGACTACAGAACTGATATGTCTCAAAATGATACAAGCAATGAATTGTCGGAAAATGACAATATAAATAAGTATTTAATTATTACTAGCCAATATTAACCATATTTACTTTTTTATAGCTTCATTATCAAATTAATTATTGTATTTTCTTTCTTTTTAATTTTAGTCTTGATAAAATAATTTTAAGTAATTAGATTA
>CAYMCH010000007.1:0-24355 GCA_964389035.1 uncultured Candidatus Saccharibacteria bacterium
TTTACTTGAAAACAATACTGTAGATTCTTCGTTTCCTCAGAATGACAATCTATTTGAATTTTGTATTTTTAACATTTGATATTGTTTCGATTTTCGATATTCGAATTTCGTGCTTTACAAGGTGTAGATTCTTCTCGCTTCAGAATGACTATTTATAGTCTGACATTCCTTCGACGAGCTCCCTTCAAAGGCAAGCGAGCAGGCATGTAGTTACTATGTTCCGACAGTATTGTCTGATTATAGCGATCGCGTTACAATATTAGTATGCCCAAAGACAATCTACAACTTAATTTTGACGCAAAGAACAAAATACTAAACGGTCTAAATGATGCGCAATTCCAAGCAGTTACACATCAAAACGGTCCTCTTTTGATCATCGCTGGCGCAGGCACCGGCAAAACCAGCGTAATTACCCGAAGAATAGCCTATATTATCGAGCAAAAATGGGCTAAGCCAAGTGAAATATTGGCTCTTACCTTTACTGAAAAAGCTGCCAGCGAAATGGAAGAGCGTGTCGATCTGCTAGTACCATACGGCTACACTGATATGTGGATTTCTACTTTTCATGCTTTTGGCGATCGTTTTTTGCGCGATTACTCATTAGATCTTGGTTTGCCGGCAAATTTTAGAGTTCTTACCGCCACCGAGCAAGCCATTTTTATACGCCAGCATTTGTTCGCTTTTGATCTGGAATATTATCGCCCCATAGCTTCGCCCACCACTCATATTAATTCACTTTTATCTCACTTTTCCCGTCTCAAAGATGAGCTCATCTCACCACAACAATATTTAAATTATGCCAATGAGCAATTGGAGAAATTAACTAAAGACACAAACGAAGAAATGGTAATTGAAGCCAAAAAACGCATAGAGCTTGCCAATGCTTACTTGCGTTATCAGGAACTAATGATTCAATCTGGCAATCTCGATTATGGTGATCAAATATACTTAACCCACAAAATACTCACAGAACATTCAAATATTTTAAAAGAACTACATAGTAAATTTAAGTATATACTAGTCGATGAATTTCAAGATACAAATTACGCTCAAAACGAACTTGTAAAATTACTTGCCAGCAAAAACGACAATATTACTGTAGTAGGAGACGACGATCAATCAATATATCGTTTTCGCGGAGCTTCGATCTCGAATATTATGCAATTCAAAGATGATTATCCTGCCGTTACTCAAATAGTGCTTAACCAAAACTACCGTTCCACTCAAGAGATATTAGACGCATCGTATAGCCTCATACAGCACAACAATCCGGATCGCCTCGAAGTAAAAAATAAGATTGATAAGCGATTGATTGCGCGAACTCACGGCGCTAACCCCGAATTACTTCATTGCACAACTCTTTCTTGTGAAGCCGATATTGTTGCCAACAAGATAACTGAACTTAAAAACAAACATAATTTAAAATTTAATGATTTTGTCATTCTAGTACGTGCCAATAGCCATGCTGAAGCGTTTATACAATCGTTAAATTTACAATCTATTCCTTATATTTTTTCTGGTGCATCATCACTGCTTCAGCAACCAGAGATAAAAATGATCATTTCGTTTTTACGCTGTTTGGTCAATCCACAAGACAATTTATCTTTTTTTCACTTAGCCATCAGCGAGTGCTATGGTATTACCCCGCAACTTATGACAGAAATTTATTCAGATGCCAAGTACCAAAACAAAGACATTGAAGAAATTGCAAAAGATAACGAGAAATATGCAGAAATAACTGATATTAAAAATGATTTGCATATGTTTCGTCAGCTACTTCCACACGACAAAGCAGGAGAGATACTATACAAATTTTTAAGCGATAAAACAATATTAAAAAAATGGATTTCATCGGAACTCGTTGAAGATGAAATTAAAATATATCACATAGCCGCTTTTTTTGAACGAATTGCTAATTTTGATCACTCTTCCGAAGATAAATCGCTACCAGCATTTTTGGCTACTTTGGAATTGATAATCGAAACAGGTGATGATTCTACAAGTGCTGACTTAGATAGTGATATTGACGCTGTAAACATATTGTCGGCGCATGCCTCGAAAGGTTTAGAATATTGTGTAGTGTTTATTGTCAATGCTGTAGCAGATCGTTTTCCTTCTCGCAAGCGTAGTCAGAACATAGAGATTCCACAAGAATTAATCAATGAACGTTTACCTGAAGGTGATTTTCATTTGCAAGAAGAACGCCGTCTTTTTTATGTGGCAGCCACTAGGGCTAAACAATTTTTATTTGTAACTGCAGCTGATGATTATGGTGGCAAAAGAGCTAAAAAACTTTCACCTTTTGTATTAGAGTTTTTTGACCAACCTGATACTGTTAGCATAAAGCATAAACTTTCACCAACAGAAAAAATCGAAAGATACAAAAAGATCACCAGAAATTATACTCAGCCCGCAACAATAAAAAATCGTAAAAATAATCTTAGATTATCACGTCAGCAAATTGATGATTATTATACTTGTCCGCAAAAATATTATCTTACCCATATTGTAAAAATTCCTTTACTAGAGAACCATTATTTAATGTACGGCACTGCTATTCATGCTGCTTTAGATCATTATTTTTTTAAGAAAATCCAGGGTCTAAAAAATTCTTTTGAAGATTTAATTGTCGATTATAAGATGGCTTTCAAAAGTGCTGGATTTATTACTCGTGAACACGAAGATAGAAGATATACCCAAGGTATAGATACTTTAGCAAAGTTTTATAACACTGACAGCCAAGATATTCGTATTCCGCAAAATGTCGAGAGTGTTTTTGAGTTTTATCATGACGGCGTAAAAATTAATGGAAGATATGATTTAATATATAATAATAACGGTGAAATTGAAATTTGCGATTTTAAAACATCCGATGTCAAAAGCCAAAAAGATGCTAATGATCGTATCCGCAAATCTACGCAAATGCAAATATACGCACTTTCTTGGCAAATAAAAACAGGCAATATCCCTAAGACTACTCTATATTTTATAGAATCTGGTCTCAAAGGAGAAAGAATATTTAGCACTAGAGAATTAGAAAAAACCGCCGATATGATTGGACAAGTAGCAGATGGCATTAAACAACAAAATTTTACTGCCACTCCCAATCAGCGTAATTGTAGTTTCTGTGCTTACAAAGACATTTGTCCAGACTCTTTGGCATAGATTATTATATTAAAAAATTACACAATTTATACATACTTAATAAAATTTGCAACATATTTTTTATAATATTTAAATAAAAATTTGATTTATTTTTTGCTTTAATTAAAAATAATTTCTTAATACTTATTTATTAATTTTAGGGCTTATGTGTTTGTCATCGCGAAGGACAAAGCAATCTTTCATAAAGAGATTGCCACGCCTTCGACAAATCGAATGGCTTGCAATAACGAATTAAGAATGTGGGAATGTCTCAAACGCGTAAGTCCTAAATTTATTAATTGTAGTTGTTTGCCCGCCTTTAGTTATTACTAATTATTTTATTTATGAGAGCTATGGCAATCTCTTTGTGATAGATCGTTTTCTAACTCAGTGAATGAACAAGTTCTTCGCAATGATAGATAAGATTTTTAGTAAGATAAATAAGTAATTATATTCGTTCGCTTTTTGTTCGTAATATATTTATGTTATAATAATAAGCGTAATGGAATATATAAGGAATATTGATAAAAATTTTTAGATTATTAAATATTTTTTATGAATAACATTGTATTAATTATTATCTATTTTATCGCAACAATTTCTGGCACACTAATAGCCCTATTTTTGTTTCGTAAAAAAAATTTTTATTCTGATAAATTAGATAGTCAAATTACTCGCATAGCCTCTGAAGCACTTCGCCAAAATTCGGAACAATTCTTAGCTATAGCTCGTGAAAACCTTAACTCTCAAAAATGCGAGATAAAAACCGATCTCGAAGGAAAAAAAACTATGTTGGGTGAGATGATCGCCGAAATTCGCAAAGAACTTAGGCAAAACGAACAACGTGTTGAAAAAAGCGAAACCGAAAGGTTAAAATCATTTACCGAACTAGCAAATGAGCTAAAAAGTTATAAAGAAATAACAGGAGAACTAAAAACTTCTACCGAAAAACTTAAAGATTTATTGTCTAATAATCAGCTACGAGGAGCTTTTGGCGAACAAGTAGCTGAGAATTTACTCATTATGGCAGGCTTTGTTATTGGGCAAGACTATACCCGTAACGAAACACAAGAAACCGTAAACACTCGTCCTGATTTTACTATTTTTTTGCCCGATAAAACTAAAGTCAATATTGATGTTAAATTTCCATATTCTGCTTTACTTAAATATACCGAATCTCATAACAAATTAGATCAACAAAGATATCTAAATGATTTTCGTAAAGATGTAAAGGATAAAATTCGCCAAGTTTGTACTCGAGATTATGTCAATCCCGAGGAAAAAACCGTCGATTTTGTAGTATTATTTATTCCTAATGAGATGATTTTTAGCTTTGTTTATGAAAAAATGAATGATATTTGGGAAGAAGCAATGCGCAAAAAAGTAATACTTGCTGGTCCATTCAGCTTTACTGCAGTGCTTCGTATGGTCAAACAAGCTTACACAAATTTTCGCTATCAGGAAAATTTACACCAAATTATCGGTATGATTCAAAAATTTGATGAGGAATATCATAAATTTAGTGAATCAATTGACAAGCTAGGGGAGAGACTTAAGAGCGCTAATAGTCAATTTGATATTGTATCTACTACCCGCGACAAAAAACTTACCACAATCATAGATAAAATTAAATCTCAACAAATCTCATCAACGCAAGAAGAAATTATTAAAATTGTCGATCATTATGAACAAGAATAATGACATTTGCATTTACGATAATGACGCTACTTTGAGACTAGATATATATTTACTCGGATTTTTTCCCAACTGTTCTCGTTCATTTATTCAAAAAACTATTAATAGTAATATCGTAAAAGTAAATGATAAAATATCCAAAGCTAGTCACAGACTTAAAAAAGGTGACACTATATCATACAATCGTTTTGATTTTATCGATAAAAAACATTTGCCAGATAAGCTTAAACCATTAGATTTCAAACTAGATATTATTTTTGAAGATGACAATATAATAATTATTAATAAACCGCCGGGAATAGCAGTCCACCCATCAATCGGGAACGAAGATAACACTTTAGTAAACGCACTAATAAACTACAATAAAAGCATCAAAAATGTTATACACGATCACAACTCCAAGTTATCATTATCTCGTCCAGGTATCGTGCATCGGCTAGATAAAGACACTTCAGGAATTATTATGGTGGCTAAGAATTTATCTTCTCTCGAATACTTATCTGCACAAATTAAGAGCAAAAAAGTTAAAAAAATATATCGCGCTATTTGTTTCGGCTGGCCAATCAATTCTTGTGATAGACTTATCAATTATTTGGGACGCAGCAGTCAAAATCGTCTTATGTACACTGAAGTCGGTTCCGAAAAAGGCAGGGAAAGCATTGCCGATTACAAAGTAATAAATTGCCTCAAAGATATAAAAAATCATAAATTTTCCATTTTTGAATTTGATTTGATAACAGGAAGGACACATCAAATACGTGCTCAAAGTTTATTGTTAGGAAATCCAATTATCGGAGACAAGTTGTATCACACTAAGGAATCTTTGTCTTTATCTAATAAATTTAGTGTTGAAAGACCAATGTTACATGCTTATAAATTAAAATTTACTTTACAGGGAGACAACAAACTTTCCGAGTTTAGCGCACCAATACCACAAGATTTTTTTAATATTATTTCGGATGGTATTATTACGTAATACTTTTTATTTTGACAAACTGATATTTTATAGTATATGCTATACTATGATATGTTGTTATTTATTCATAAGGATTATTATGAATCGCGAAAGAATCTCTATCTCTATTAGAAAAGATCTCTTACAAAAAATCGACAAACTTGTCGATGGTGTTACTATTAGAAATCGTTCTCATGCAATCGAATCTCTTGCTTCACAATCATTGGGCATAAACAATATTTCCGATGCCGTTGTAATGGCAGGCGGAGATAATGCCGCAGAATCAGTCAATGCTATCAAAAAATCTGTTGTTGGTTTAAAATCTCTTGGCATAAATGAAGTAATTGTGGCCTTAGGATATCTTGGAGAAAAAATCAAAAAAGGATTAGGAGACGGAAAAGATCTCGGAGTAGAGATAAGTTATCTCGAAGAAAGCGAAGGTAGTGGGGGAGCGCTAAATTTGCTTAAATCTGCACTGAAAAAAACATTTATTGTAGTTAATGTGGAAGATGATCAAGAAATTGATTACCGTCTTTTGGTTGATTATCATAAAAACACCCACAAAATTGCTACAGTAGCTACAGCCGACGTTAAAACTATGAAAGGTATTTACATACTAGAACCAGCGGTATTGGGATATTTGCCAAACGGTTTTTGCATGCTTGAAGACGATATTTTTCCCAAGTTACTTAAAGAAAACAAAGTTTCAGTTTATCCGATTTTAAACTAATTGATTATTTTTTATTTTTTGATAGAATTAACAATATATGAAAAAAAATTTATGGATTATATTCTTTTTTATTGTTGTATTACTCGCATTTGCGATTTTTATTGATTTGCCTAAAAGCTTTTTGGCAGGTGATAAAATTAAAGCACGTTTGGGTCTAGATTTGCAAGGTGGAACGGAACTTATTTATCAAGCTGATTTATCTAAATCAAACAACAAAATTGAAGATATGAATAATCTTAAGAATGTTTTTAGAAATCGTATTGATGGTCTTGGCGTCGCCGAACCGACTATACAAAATGTTGGTTCAGACAAAATAATGATCGAGTTACCGGGGATTAAAGATATTAATAAAGCTGTAGACACTATAGGACAAACATACGAATTAGCTTTTATGGTAGAATCAACTGCTGAAGATGGGGGAGTACAACTCAAAGATTATTATGATGATTACACTTTGCCAAACTATTGGAAACCTACTGATTTGACTGGTAGAAATATCATTCCTTCTAAAACTGATGCCACATTCAATAATTCTCAAAGTAGCTTGCAATCTGAGCCAGTCGTGTCTATAACTTTTGATAATGCAGGCAAAGAGAAATTCGCAAAGATTACCAAAGATAATATAAATAAACAAATTGCCATCACGCTTGATAACAAAGTTGTTACAGCACCCAAAGTAGAAGTTGAAATAAGCGACGGAACTGCCATAATCACAGGTTCCAAAGATATTGCCGAAGCTCAAAAGCTTGCTAGAAGACTTAAAGAAGGAGCATTACCGATACAAGCAAAATTAATTGGGCAAAGTAATATCGGTGCATCACTAGGTATGGATAGCCTCAAAAAAAGTATTGTTGCTGCTCTAGTTGGATTTTTAGCATTAACAATTTTTATGATATTTTATTACAAAACTCCTGGTTTGTTGGCTTCTCTAGCTTTGATTATATATGTTTTACTATCTTTAGCCATATTTAAGCTAATACCAGTTACTTTGAGCTTAGCAGGTATCGCAGGTTTTATACTTTCCGTAGGTATGGCTTTAGACGCAAATGTATTGATTTTCGAAAGAATGAAAGAAGAAATCAGGCATGGTAAAGATTCTATACAAGCCATTAAAGACGGTTTTTTTAGAGCATGGCCATCTATAAGAGACTCAAATTTATCATCTATTATAACTTGTATTATTTTGTATTACTTTGGATCTGGTCCAGTTAGAGGATTTGCACTCACTCTTGCTATAGGTATTATTGTGAGCTTATTTACTGCAATTACTGCGACAAGAACATTTATTACCTTATTAGCCGGTTATAAAAAAGGAAAATACATTCATGTTTAAAATAATTGCTAATAGAAAAATTTGGTATTCAATTTCAATAGTTTCTGCAATCTTGTCAATCATTGCACTTTCAATATTTGGTCTTAAAGTTGGTATCGACTATAAGGGCGGTACTTTGCTTGAACTTGAAAGTTCTACATTAAATTTTTCCATTTCTATTGAGGAAACATTAAAAAAATTTGAAATCAAATCATTTCAGATCAAAGATAGTGGTACTAATAAATATTCAATCCGCATGGAAGAAATAGATAATACTAAAAAGAACTCCATTATCGAAGAATTAAAAATTAGTTCTCCCGATATAAAAGAAATAAGTTTTGACAGCGTAGGTCCTACAGTTGGTAAGGATCTTAGAAATAAATCAATTTATGCTGTAATTGTCGCTTCAATCGCTATAATTATCTTTATTGCTTATTCTTTTAGAAAGATTCCAAAGCCTCTGAGCTCATGGAAATTTGGTTTGTTCGCCGTATTAGCATTGATACACGATTTGCTTCTTACAACAGGTTTAGTAGCGATTCTGGGTCATTTTTTTCCTTGGATGGAAGTAGATATTCTATTCATCACCGCTCTTTTAACAATAATGGGGTTTTCAGTTCACGACACAATTGTTATTTACGATCGCCTTAGAGAAAATTTTATTAAAAATCGACATAAATCTATTATACAAGTTGCAGAAGAATCTACAAATCAAACCATAGCTCGATCTATCAATACATCGATTACAACAATTATTGTATTATTTGCACTTTTTGCGCTGGGAGGAACCCCTATAAGACACTTTATAATTATTTTAATGTTCGGGATATTTATAGGAACATATTCTTCTATATTCTTAGCCGCACCTCTTATAGTATCGTCTCACAAGGATTTATCAACCAAATAATCAAACAGTAGGGGATTGGTTGAATTTATTTTTATAAAAAAAACATAAATCATATTTATGTTTTTTTTATAATTATATTTTTAGAACCTTTTATAATTATCTCTTTATACAAATATATTTAATAATAAAATATTTATAATAAAATAAATAATATTAAAAGATATTTAGACTTGTCTTTGCACTATGACTACATGTAGGCGATACTATACCAATCAATCGAAAAAGAAAAACATAATAATTAAATTTAATTTTTACATAACAAAATTTAATTTAATTATTATCTAAATTTTATTTAGTAATAATATGATGAATATCTATACATCAATAATGATAATAAATTACTATGTCGTATTATGTATGTTATGCGTCTTTTCGATAAATTATTTTACTGTCTCTAATGCATTTTTAGGTACTACTAAAGGTCTAATAAGTTAAATAATATATCTATTATATTCACCCACATATATATAGTCTGAGTCTACATATATTATACCCTCACAATGCTCTCTAAGGCATTTTTATACATAACTTGAGTATTATTACCTCGTATTACAAACATCAGGATACTTTTATAAAGCTCACCGAGTAGACTGTTATATATAATGGGAGATTATTCATCTACTCTCGCATTAGCGAGATGGGGCTCAGAATGACAATCTATTTAAATATTTATTATTCGATATTGTTTCGGATTTTGATATTCGTGCTTCACCTTTGGTAGATTCTTCGGTAAAACATCTTAAGAATGACTATTTATAAAATCCCAATCGTGTTAAAATGTGTAGTTTCTTGTTGTTTATTTCCTAATATGCCACAAGCTAATAATTACAAGCTTTATTCATTATTCGTAATTGATAATTGGATATTGATATTTGATATCTGATATTTAATAAATTATATTTAATAAAACATATAACTATTTATTAATATTTTATTTGCACTTTTATTTTTTTAAGCAATTTCTCTATTCTAAAAAGTAAATTACCGATATTAAACTTATTATTAATAAAAATAAAAGTACCGATTTTTAGCACTCCCCCACCTAGTACAATTTTTTTAACGCCAGATTTATGGCGATATCAAAATATGTCGTATAATATTATAATTTGATTTCTTCGCCTTCTTCGATAACTTCTCCGCTTTCAACGTCTTTGTCATTGTTATCCGAAGAACCAGAAACATTATTTGGCAAATTGTTAGCGACTAAAGAATCGTTATCTGTTCTACTAATTGAGTTTTCTGCACTATCATCCCCTTTTGCTATATTAATATTATCTATCTTTGTACCTTTGCGATCATCACCTTTATCCACTTTTTTTAATTGATCTAAAATAACACTATTCTGAGATTTATCATCTTTTGTAATAACTTCTTGTTTTTTTGCATTATTGTGTTCTTGGTAATCTTGATGAGATTTATTTTCTCTCTGATGTTGATTTTTTTTCTTGTCCGCATTTCTACTATCGTCTTTTTGAGTAATATCATTTATTTTAGCAACTCTTTTTGCCAATTCCATCATTTTTCTAGCTTTATCGTCAATAACAATACCTAATTCTGACATTCTAGCTTCATCAATAGGTTCACCTATATACCATTTTATTCCACCTCTAGCTGTCTGTTCCTTATATATAAGATTACCTAAAATATTTTGATATTTTAAGATTCTTTGCTTTTTCTCTTTGGCTGTATTGCTAGTATTAATTTCATATTCTCCACTATCGTTAGAAACGCTAGTTGACGCAACAATTTGGTCAGAATTATCATCAATATTTCTAACGCTCTCCTCTGTTTTAATCTCTTTTTCTTCTTGAGACATAATATTGCTGCTTATTGCCTTTGTAGACACAGACTCTATCTTGTCTTTGGGTGATTCTGATTGATTTTGATTAACAAACGGTACCTTTTCTTCCTTTTTGTCTTTTGGGACATTTTCTATTTCGCTATCAATCTTTGCTTTTACTATTTTATTTTCAACTTTGTCTGGAAATGACTGTTTCTTTTTGACTAAGAGCGCTTCCAAACCACCCTCTTTAAATAATTCGGCCTCAGCCTTTAATTCTTTTTGTTCTTGCTTAGAACGATTCATAATCATCTCTTCCACTACAGCTCGATCTCTTGAATATTTTTTCCTAGAAACAGAAATTATTTTTTCGGTGTTTCCTGTAATCCGTTCAACAGGAGCCAATGTTCTAGAAGAAAAAGCCGGTGAAGCCACGCCATCAACCAATAACTTAATATATATATTATATTTATCCAGATTAACTAAATCATTTACATCGAATACAGGTTCATATTCCTTAACTAAAAAATCTGCATCTGCACCACCTACTCTAAATGTTATCAAAGTTCCAGCATTACCAAACACCGCATCGCGCACTTCTTCGGGTAACTGAGCAATATATTGATTAGCTATAGTTAGATTTAAGTGATACTTTCTAGCTTCTGATAATATCACCGCAAAAGAATCTGTGGCAAAGTTTTGAAACTCATCAACATACAAATAAGAATCAGGTCTTTGATCTACCGGTACATCAGCACGGCTCATGGCAGCTAACTGAATCTTAGTAATCATCATAGCACCAAGTAAAGCTGAATTATCTTCGCCTATTTTACCTCGCGATAAATTCACTATCATAATTTTTTGATTGTCCATGATATCGCGAATATTTAAAGTCGATCTAGCCTGACCTACAATATTTCTTATAGTTGCAGTTGCCAAAAACTGACCAACTTTATTTAATATCGGAGAAACAGCCTCAGTTCTAAATTTATTGTCATATTGAGCAAATTCTAAAATCCAAAAGTCTTTGATCACCGGATCTTTTACATATTCAACTACCTTGTCCCTAAAGCGACCATCTGTTAACATCTTAGGAATATCAAGCATGGTAGAATCAGGATAATCAAGCAATGCCAAAACTGTATTTCTTAATATATGTTCTAGCCTGGGCCCCCACGAATTACCAAATATTTTTTTAAATATCCCCACAAAACCACTAGCCACCATACCTTTAAAATCATCGTCGACGCTCTCCAACAAATTAAAAGCAATCGGATATGCTCTATCTGCCGGGTCGAAAACAATCACATCGTTTATCCTGTTATCTGGAATACAAGCTAATATTTTCTCGGCAAATTCCCCATGCGGATCAACTATTACTACTCCCCTGTCTTTCCACACATCATCAATCGCCATATTTTCCATAAGCACAGATTTACCCACACCACTTTTACCAATAATATAAATATGACGTCTTCTGTCATCTTTTTTAATGCCAAATTTTTGATACACATTTCTAAAATTCGTCTCCCCTATCACTGTTAAGGCTTCAGCTGGTGTATTTTCAAATAAAGGCAAATTAGCTGGTGGCTCGCCTTTTTTGGCACCCGACCAAACAATATTTGGCGTAGCTACAGACTGATGAGGAAAGTGAAAAACTGAAGCCAACTCTCCTATATTGAGAATACAACCATTGTCTTCAAAACTTCGAGAAAAATATTCATTCAGAGTCGAATTATTATTTATCGAAACTGGACCCGAGATGAACCCATTTAAATTTGTAGTATTATATTGTTTATAAGCTGCAGCCAGACTCTGAGCTTTTACACCAGCCGAAACCTCATCACTACTAATAGCTAATATCCGTATTTTTACTTGATAGCCCAGTTTTAATATTTTCATTTCAATCTGTTTAAGAGCTTCTTCAACAGGACCAGACAAGACTTTTTTATTCTCAGCTTCAGTTATTTCGGATCCCGGTTTTATTGCTTGAAGTAATACCATTTTAACAAATTTTGTAAAGCCACCACCAACAACTTTAAATGTTCCACCTGCTCCAATTGGTTTGCCACTTCTAACAGATTCAATCATGGCATTGCCCTTTTCTTGCCATTCGTCACCGACAGGTCTAATAATTGTTTGAATACATAATTCTTCGTCCGGATTTAAATTTGTCATTACTGAAGTTATTCCAGAAATTGGGTCTACTTCAAAATCAGAAAACAATTTGATGGGATATACATCTGGCTTTGTGTTTTTTAGCTCGCATATTGCATAATTTTTATTATCAATAAATTGCCTTCCTGCATAATCATCAACTTTATGAATCTCGACTGTGGGATATTGTGCATAAATCTGACCCTCCACGAAATCTACAATATGTTCAGGTATACGAACAAAAAATTGAATAAATTTTTCTTTAGCTACAATCTCAAAACTCAATTCTGGCTGAAACATGGCACTATCTGAATATACACCATGTATAGCAGCGAACATCTGTTCGGCTGATAATGGAGGTTTGTCATTATTTTTGGGAACATCAATCCTCAGCATAATATAGCTCTGGCTATTCAACCAAACTAGTCGTTTCTCTTGCAAACGAACACGATACAATTGGGCGATCAAAAAAGCACCCCCCACAACAATCACAGTAATAATTAGAACTAAAAGTAATTCCATCTTTATTATTTTATCATCAAATTGCCTGCGATAAAACTACTTAATATTAGCTAAAATAAATTTATCAGAACCAAGTTTTTTAAAATCTCTTTGAGTCTGCAGATTTATTAAAATAGTATTTTTCCTGACTTGTCTCTGTTTAGAAACTTCCTTATAAATATCAGCTAGAGTCATCGCCCCCCCAGCTTTTTTTAGTACATTTGCAATTATTTCTTTAACTGTCCCCGGCTCGTATCCCCATTCACTAAGAGCATATATCCCCCTACCAATTAACACGAATCTCTGATCAGCAATTAATTCGTTATGAATTGTAGCTAAAACTACTTTTTTCCCATCAAAACTTTCGTTTTTAATAGATCTGCCTATTTCCGAAAAATGCATCGGTGCCTGATTTTTTCGTAACACATAATATATTTTATCTCTTACATTCTTTGGGTTAAACTCAGGCCAAGTCGAAAGTCCCAAATTACCCTCATAATTCTGAATAATATTTTTACTAACCTTGGGAAGAGATGACAAAAAAGATACTTTGTGTTTCATATGATGAGGATGTGCTTCTATAAGCACATCAATTTTCGATGGTTGCTTATTCTTTTTCAAATAATCTGCCCATTCTTTTAGTATTTGAACAACTTCATCTTTAGGAACAGAAGCCAACATCCAACTATCATGAATATCATCATCCCTTTCAATATTTTTTATATTGTCCATTACACTAAATATCAAATGTAGTGCATTCACATCAAATAAACTTGCATTTTTACCTAGTGCTTTTTCGATTGCACAATCTTTATGCAAAATTCCGTTTTCTTCCTCAATCATGTTTAGCAGATTTTTAACTTTTTCATTATGAAGAGATAATAAATATTTTGACAATTTCTTGAGAGCTTCTTTCTCAATCTGCCTTACTCTCTCTCTCGACAAATTCAAATCAGACCCTATCGCCGCTAGAGTTTTTTTACTTTGACCTAATCCAAATCTTTCACTTACTACTTTAATCTCTTTTTCTTTGAGATTATCAATACCTTCCTTGATAACCTTATAAGGAGAAAAATTTATATTCTTCATGATATCCTACAATACATTATCTAGAGTTGCCCATTCCGATTCTTGATCCGCAGGCACAATAATAGAGACTTTATCTTTATCTTTACCTTTATAATAAGTAACACTTGCTAACAAGACTTTATATTTTTTAGTATTAACATCAACCTGCCAATTACCATCATCGAGTAATTCCAATACCCCTATTAAATTTTTTCTTTCTACTGGACCAATTTGCTTAAATAAAAATTTTCCATCATCTGTAATTGTAAGTTTTAATTTATCACCCGGTACAAGTTTTGATTTAGAGGCATAATTAGGCGGTACTGAGTATTTTTTCTTATCCGTTCCAATCATCTGCTCGCCGTCAAAAAAGCCCAAGACTGCATCGCCATCTGAATCATCATCATCTATCATAGTAACTTTTTTATTCATTTCGTTGGCAAATATTTTTGATTTTACCTGTCTAATTTTTGACTCTGCAGAGTCAAGTAATTTTCTAATCTCCTCTAAATCTGCGTCTGTCATAATACCTCATCTAATTTTATATTTCTTTTTCTATGCTATTTTATATATAATACTATCACTTTTATAAGCCCATGTCAATTTTTTTACAATCTCGATACAAATGATAATAAACTCAAAAAAATCAATTCTAAATCGTGTAAAACTCATATTATTTTAGATCTTGAATTCACTAAAATCTTACAAAATATTGACTGTTACAAACGCTTAAAATGATAATCCTAAAAAGCGCTTATAAATTTTGTAAAAAATATTAGAATTATTTTGTAATCCTAAAATATGAGCAAATTAACCCATTGCCTCTCTTTGACCTGTGTCATTGATCCCAGGCAAATCAATTTTGTCTACCTTAGATCTATCTCTTATTTCAGCATCTACAATATCTTTATGTTTACCAAACTTCAATCTTGACAACTCAGCAATAGCAGCTCCTAGTTTAGCATTTTCTCCTTTATCAGGAGGATTACTTTGAGCATTAAACGGTCTAGTTGGTGCACCGTCAATAAGCATTTTGGCGTAAAAATTATATTTATCAATAGTTGTCATGTCATCAATTTGCAATGGATCAAACTCTTTCACCAAAAACTCTGCATCAGCAGCACCTATTCTAAAAGCTATCAAAGTGCCTGCATTGCCAATAACCGCATCTCGAATCTTATCATCTAGCTGAGCAATGTATTGATTGGTAATATTTAGCGACAACTTATATTTTCTAGATTCAGATAATATAGTGGCAAATACTTCGGTAATAAAATTTTGAAACTCATCAACGTATAGAAAAAATGGTGTTCTTTCTTCTTCAGCAATATCCTGCCTCGAAAAAGCACCCATGGCTATTTTCGACACAATAATCATGCCAAGTAAAAAAGCATTTATCTCTCCTATTAGACCTTTAGACAAATTACAAATAAGTATTTTATTATTATCCATTACATCTCTAAAATCAAAAGCGGATTTGGTTTGACCAAGAATATTTCTCATCATATCGTTAGTCATAAACCTGCCAAACTTGGATGTAAAATAATTCAACATCTCGGATTTATGAAAATCACTAGTCTTGGCCATTTGTTTTTCCCAAAAGGATTTTACTACCGGATCAGTAACATTTTTAACGCAAGCTTTTTCGTATTCTGGATCAGTAAATAATCGTGGTACGTCAATAATTGTCCCACCCTCGGGCTGAGCCATAAGAGTAAGCGCGGCATTACGCATCCAATGTTCAAATTGTGGACCGACAATGCCTGTTTGACCAGGATCAAATAATTTTTGAAATATTTGCAGTGTTTCTTGAACTAGGAAATCCCTCTGTTCAGGAGTTTTCCATTCCAGCATATTTAGCCCCATCGGCCGTTCTATATCAGCAGGATTAAAGTATATTACATCCTCGGCTCGTTCTTTGGGTATGCGTTTCATAATAAATTCTGCCGCATCGCCATTTGGATCCAAATAGGCCACTCCTTTACCTGCACGAATATCTTGCATAATCATATTTTCAAACAACACAGTTTTGCCAACGCCAGTTTTTCCTATCATATATACATGTCGTAACCTATCTTGTTCTTGAAGCTTCACATCCTTATCTTCTCCACGGTACCTACTCACACCAAGCACTGTGCCTTCTTTTGGCAAATTGGAAGGCGGTGCAGCACGCTTAGCTAATAACCATGCAATATTGGGAGTATCGGTAAATCTATTTGGCAAATGATATATCGAAGCTAGTTCTTCAGTATTTAACACAAATTTTCTAGACGGGCTAAATGTCCTATATACATAATTCGCCAATTCTTCTGATTTGTTTCGCAAAGTTATGGCATAGAAACCGTTTGAATCAGGCGCGTTAAATTGACTGAATGATGAAATTATCTCGCGCAAGCTTTGTTCTGCCAGCTGAGCCGTCTCTGACACAGCCACTACTCTAATTTGTGCTTCAAAACCTAGCTTAGCCGCTTTCTCTCCAAGTAATTTTACTTGTGATTCTTGCATCGGTGTCTGCTTGTGTGGGTTATTGGGATTATAAAATTCATTTTTATTTTTATCTTTTTCATCTTGACGCAAATTATATATAAAATTGAAAAAATATGCAGAAATTTTAGATAAGCCACTTCCATTGTGAGTTAATATACTTTTTCCTTGCTGAATATTGTATGCGGCTTTCTCGGCAGAGATACGCCACACCCCTGATGTAGGACGCAATAATATTTGTACCCCAGCATATTCATCTGCCTGAAGTTTTGATAAAGAATTAGTAATAGCATTGATCGGGTCTTCTTCTAACAATTTATATGTTTTTATGGGAAAGATATAATTTTTATTCAGACCTAAATTTTTAGCAGCAATTTGTAAGGGCTTGTTGGGGAATATGGAATAATCTTTGGCGATCTCAATATGAGCATCAGGATACTGAGCTTGAATATTTTTTTCAATAATATCTTTCAACCCTCCAGGGCATCCGATATAAAAAAATATCTTCCCATCTTTAGCCACAAATTCCATACTAATATGATCCTGGCCAGTGACTTTAGTCTTTAAATCATGGTTAAATAATGAATTTAGCGAAGCATAAAACGGTTCAATTACTGCCAATGTCTCGCGAAAATCCTTGCGTTGATCATCTTCATTGGCGTGGGGAGCTTTGGGTACCGATATTTTTAGCATTACCCAATCTTCAGTAATACGCACTTGATGTCTTCGTATATACCAACGCCTTATAGCTATATACAAATACACCAGTACACCAATAGCTACCGCAATTATAATAATATAAAGCCACCACGGCATGCCGTAGCTTTCATCCATACTAGATTGATACGTGTTTTGATACATTGTTTTTTGTTAATGAGGATTCTTCGCTCCGACTCCGCAGGCTGGTAGATAACAGACTCAGAATAATAATTTAATTGGATATCGATAATTTAATAAAGGTAATTAATTATAATAATCTATCATCTTAAAGCACCAAGGGATCTTTCTATATTGTTATTATTTAGAATAGTTGTCATCCCAAAGCGACTGGCGAAGGATCTTCATATTTATTCTTCTTTTTATATATAATAGGTAGATTCTTCGGTTCCTCAGAATGACAGCTATTTTAATATTGGATATTTCACACCTTGCTTGTCGCTAACGCTGTGACAGAATTCCTCGACAAGCTTGGAATGACATAAGAATTGGATATTTAATCATTTGTTGGAAATTGTAAATTGTAAATTGTTTTTCCCTTAATAGTCTGTCGTCCTGACATTGGGAAGGATCTATTTAGGTTATAGCTTATTCGGTAGTAGCTTCTTAGCTTGTAGGGGGGAGTCGTAATCCATCGGCTAACCGCTAGTGGCCAACGATTCAATACCCTATACTCTATACTATATACTGACTATTACTGTTTGGATATTTGTATTTTTAATATTTGATATTGTTTCGGATTTCGATATTCGGATTTCTGATTTATAAGGTGTAGATTCTCCTGCCTTGCCCTGCCTGCCGGCAAGCAGGGCAAGGCAGGTTGGTTCTTTAGAATGACAATTTTATAGTATCTTATATCTTATTATTATAGTTTGTCATCTCGAGGTACCGAAGGATCTTCATATTTTTTTATTAAAAAGAATGATGAAAATATTTCATGTGGCTTTATCCAGTGGTTCTTCGACCTCATTGTGACCAATCTTATGTAAATTAGCAGTGGTAATAGAATTGTCAGAAATTTTTCGTAATTCCGACATCTTTCGACCATTCGGATGTGAGTTGAATAATTTTTGAAAGAATCCTACTTTTGATTTAGGTTGTTCCATTATATTATCGCCCATTGCAGAGCCATCAATAGCTACATTGTTTGAATTCACTTCTACTATTTTTTGATCACCATCTACCACAGCTGGATCTATTTGGCTTTTTATCTCTGGCACATTTTGACCTCGAGCTTCTTCAACAGGTTTTTTGGATTCAACTACTTGGATATTTTCATCAGTTTCAATACTCGGCTGGACGCTTTCAGTATTCTGTGGTGCCTCTTCGCTCTGGTTAATGGCCTCACTAGTTTTTTGGGCTGCGATTGATTCCTGTGCGAGTTCTTGGGCTGATAATACTGCCTGTTGCTCATCTGATATAGCTGGCGTTTCAGCTACTACCGGCTCATTAGCTTCTTCGCTAAATTCATTATTATCTGAAACCATTTCCAATGGAGCAGCTGGTTCAGCTGGTTCTAGTACTTCCTGATTAATACTTTTCGCTTTTTCAGGTTTATCTATATCTGCTTGAGTGGCTAATTCTTCGGGAGTAGGAAGATGCATTATACCTTCGTCATTATTTACCTCTCCCTGTCTATTGTTTCCGCCTACATCCGATAAATTAGCCTCAGTGCCAGAAACATTTGAGTTATCCACAGGCACAGCCGTATCGTGTTCTGGCGCACTTTCATCATCTGGCAACATAATATTATCTACATGTTTAAAAAATGGTGGTTGAACTTCTTTTGCATTAGCGTCATCAAACCGACTTATAATTTCATTTTTATCTCCAATGCTTTCATCTTTAGTAGTTTCATCCCTGGCACTAGCTTCAGATAATATCCGAGAATCAGCTATGGTCACATTAGTGTCATCACCAACAAAAGCCAAATGTTCTTGTGGTTTTGGTGGTTCAATCTCTTCATTAACAGGAGATTCCACCAAGGTTTTATTATCAACAATTCTGTTATTGCCCTTTCTCCCAAGCAATTCTAATTCTTCATCTCGCTCTAGTCCATTACTCCCTAGTGGTTCTTTACTATTATCATTATCAATCAAGCTACTAGGTATGGGCGCCAAATATCCATCGTCAGTAACTTCTGTACCTGCTGCTCTTCCACTTAATTCTCTCAACCTATTCAACTCTTTCTCTAGGCCAGCTTCGGATTTTTGAAATGCTACCTCTTTGTTAGCTTCTTCGCCCGTTAAGTTTTTTGTATTATTTTGAGATGATTCCAATGCTCGGCTCAGATTACGAGTGGCTAAATCATCTCTTTCTTTTTCCAAAGGATTTTCATCATTATTTCCTGATACTACAATTTTTGAATTTGGTTGTTCTATAACCTCGTTAACTTCCAAAATAGAACCAGCATCTTCAGCCTTCACTCTAGGTTTATCATTATCAAAATTCCATGCATCTTCTTCCTCATTAGGCACTATTGTATCAGTTACTTCAGAGAAAACTGGCTTTTTTCTTTCCCCATCATTCCCTCCAGTAGGAATTAACGGATTTAACTCATTTTTATCTTCATAATTTTTCTGATTATTTATACTATCGCTCGCCGGACCCAAATCTTCTATTTCGCCACCAACCGGTTTTTCATCATTACCGAACAATATTTTATGATGGGCTTCATTTTCTAGGCTGGCGCCAGATATTGCCGCTTGCGCCCTTGTATTATTTTCTTCAAGATCACGGGCTAAGGAGACTATGTTGCCATCACTTTTATTGTTATTTCCCATCATTTTTTTCACAAATATTTCATCTTCCACAGCCAATTCTTTATCTTGATCTAAATTGACGCTCTCGGTCTTTCGCTCGCCATCAGAAGTATGTATCTGTCCGTAAGGATCAAATGCCGTGAATTTCACAAAATTGTATGTTTCTGGCTTTTTATTCTCATCTTTTAACATCTCACTCTTCCCTTCTTTTTGCCAACTTTCCCCCAGTGGTTTTTCGTTATTACATGTCAGGGGTGAAATAATATTATCCAAACTTTCTCTCTTGCTCAAAACCGGCGGAGCTTCTCTCCTAAGTGCAACTGCACGATGCAATCCGGGCTTATTTAACAACCTCGACATTTCATGTTCATTCTTACTATTCAATTGTTTGGAAATTAAACTAGCCGATTTCTCTTTGACCTTTTCAGGAAGAATATTAAGTTCGCCTGATGAAATATTTTTCGTTCGCACCCCATGTCCTGTCCGCACTTCTGTACTTATTCCACCCAAAGAGTTATCCACAGCTAAACCAGCACTGACTATAGATACGCCATGCTTATCAAAAAATTTTTTCGACACTAAATCTTGCCAACTATCTGCCATTTCCCTCCATAATTTCTGTATATATTATATCTCACATATTACATCATGCAAATAGGTTACAAATATCCTTGAAGATTTTTCTTGATAATTCTAAGCAATATATATATGATTATTTATAGGTGGTATAATATCATTGTTATTTATTTGTTCTAAATATTAGGAGGAACGATGTCAGAAGATTCAATTAATCCAACAATCAAAAAGATACTTGAGAGCGATATTTTTGAATATCTTGATTTAGGATCTATACCCGAAGACGATAAAGCCCAAATGATGGAAAACCTGATTCTTTCTTTGCGAAGCAGGATGATGTTAAAAATTGCAGACATTTTGGAAGCTAAAGACGCAAGCTCCTTCGACGAATTTAAAAATATGCTTTCAGACGAGAATGTTACAGATAAGGATGTCTCAGAGTTTTTAGATAAACATGATATTAATCTTGATGTTATAACCGCAGAAGAAGCAATTTTACTAAAAGCCGAAATAATGGGCATGAAACCTAAAGTATAAGGAGGGGTAAGTGGAATACAACCCAAATCAAGAAACTTCATCTTCACAAAACTATCAAAGACTTGACAGTCCTAACTCTCCTCAGAATGAACCAGATAAAACTGAAGAAGATACAACAAGAAATATCAATCAACAGATATCTGATATCGAATCCAAATTAGCGGAAAGAAAAAGATCACACGATGAGGAATTTAATGCTAAAGCCGACCCAAATAAAGTTGTCGCTACTAAAACAGATGCTGCTTGCAAAAAAGGTGACCGCAAAGAAGCAAAGTGGCGCGAAGAAACCAATAGAGGAAATAATGGTCTCATAAGAAATGAAAAAGGACATTATACAACTATTGATAACGAGCACGATCGTGCGCTGCTAGATAATGAGAGATATAGTGAAGCCAGAAAATATGATGTGATTATTGGAGATCTCGAGAGAACTCTTCAGCTCCTCAAAGATCTCAGAGCTCCCGATGATTCAGCGGAACCTGACGAAACTAGAACACCCGAGCCACCAGAGGTTGAAAGTGAAAGCGTTGAGCCTGCTGAGCCTTCACCAGCTGATGATTCAGTAGCCAGACTACCGTTACCCAGTTATATGCCCATTAGAAGTGAATACTCAGCTTATGCCCCTTCTTATTCTCCCAGTCCATTATATTCTCCTAGTTATACTCCAGAAATCCCCAGTTATACTCCTTCCCTTGAAACTGAAGATTTTCGCACTGACTTTGTTCGTCGGGTCAATGAAATTGCACAGCGTGATCAGGAACGAGCTATTGAACGATACGGCGGTCTTAGACCGTTTGGTGCATTAGCTGGATTTCTCCGATTAGTCAGATTAAGAGGTGCTGCAGAAAGAGTCGAGGCAGTTGACCAACGAGTTTCTGAAGGTCCTTTAGGGCGAGCAATCGGTAAAATTCGCAGCTGGTTTGATAAAGTCGGCCAAAGAAATATTCTTGATGATGAAACAGTTGATGAGGGTGATACTGTGCAAAACATGGAAATTGCCGGCAGATTCACCAGGCGCCCATGGTGGAAAAGAATGTTAAAAATCGGAGCCAAAGTTATGGGTGGTTTCGGAGCTGCTAGTGCAATGATAATGACAGGAGGAGTTGGCGCCGCAACCGCATTATTGTGGACGGGAGGTTTGAAAGAAGGCTATGATGGAGTATTGCAAACCATAGAACAAATCGGATGGGGCAACCGTCGAGGTGCAGCTGAATTAGCAAGACAAGATGAAATGCAGTCGAAGATTGATGAGCTAAGACAAAGAATAATTAAAAGTGATCCCACCTTGACCAGAGATGAATATATCACACAATTCAGAGAAATATATGAATTTGAAACACAGTTAATGAATCAAGAATTGGAAAATATTGGCGGGGAGCGTCGAGGTCAACTTATCAGAGCAATTACCACCTCTGCACTTACCATTGGTACCGGTCTTTTAGGTGGCGTACCAGTTGGTGAATTAAATTATGATACAGACAATACAGCTATGGCAGAGACTTTTAGACAAGCTTCTGGCCAACCCGGTCTACAAGTTATGGACCAATCTCACAGAGGTATCTGGAATTTAATTCATGGCAGTCAATTTGAGTATGGACACGAAAATATTTTGAGCGCAGTCCAAGATTCTTTAAATGGAGCAGTTCCATCAGGCGCAGAACATGCCGACATGAGGTCTGTGGTTGATTTCCTCGAGCGACAAGTAGGTGGTCAATGGCCACTAACCGACCTCTCTCCCTATGGGCAAACTGCT
Source organism: uncultured Candidatus Saccharibacteria bacterium (assembly GCA_964389035.1). Taxonomy (GTDB): domain Bacteria; phylum Patescibacteriota; class UBA1384; order XYA2-FULL-43-10; family XYA2-FULL-43-10; genus CAYMCH01. The sequence goes on from CAYMCH010000007.1 coordinate 23,079, forward strand.
CATGAGCTTGCAAATGGTTTTGCTATGGCCGACTGGTTGAAAGTCGGATCCCCACTTCCTTATTTATTAGCAGAAGGCTTAAGACACGGAGCACATCGTCCAGGGGATGAGGCAGATTATTATAGGAGCCTAGGAAGACGAGAAGGAGAGCCATACGCCCCATATGATCACCCAGCCTATGAGCATGAAGACAGCCGGCTAGAAAGCTCTACGCCACCGCCCGAATTACCCTCCAGTATTGAAGAATCCACCAAGAGAGAGAAGGAAGAAGTAGCTTCATATATAAAGAGTTTGCCTGATGAATATAAAGACATTGTTGATTCTTATTCCAGTAGTCTACCTCCAATGTCAGAAAAATGCCGAGTTGCCATATGCGTGCCAGCCGCTTATTCCGAATATCGTGTGATTTATGGCTATTTAGAATCTCTATTAAATCAGGCAGATATAGAAGGTAATACCCTAGACCCCGAAACATTCGAAGTAAATATTTTCGTCAATGGCCAACAAGCCAACGAGGACGATATAAGACAAACTGTTTCAGAAATCGTTAGATTTAAATCTGAGCATCCAGAGATGAGAGTAAATGTAATCTCTAAATCATATCCCGAAAAACAAAACATAGGCTTGCTCAGAAAGATTATTACCGACACCGCACTAAAAAGAGCAAACGAAAGAAGTACTAGAAGTGGCGAACTTTATCTAGTCTCGCACGATGCTGATATCCGCATCCAAGATAAAGATTATATCGCAAAAATTATTGATCGTTTAGATTCTGATCTTGGCACTCAAATGTTATCAGGCGAAGTAGACTACAGCGACGAGGATAAAAAGTTATACCCATTTATCTGGACCGCAAGAAGGTTGTGGCAATTTATTGACACCATAAGACAGGGGGAAAATTATGCAAATACACCAAGGAAAGCCGTAGGCGCAAATAGCATTATTAGATCCAGTGCCTATGCAAATGAAAAAGTTAACGGATTTATGATGAAAGACGCTTTAGCAGAAGACATATCTTTAGGTAATAGAATCTATCGGCATTTTGGCAAGAAGGCTTCCAATGGTAATAATACAATTGCTAACTTTCGACCCAGGGCTTTAATCTCTATGAGAAGAGATATTAACTCTTTAGAACAAGAGAAACCGATTGTCGGAGGCTACGAAGACTTTGTGGGCAATGACGCTGTTAGAGAAGATATTCCCGAAAACAACACCCCACAAGATATTACTCCTGAAAATCATGATGTTTTTGAAAATTTTCTGAACCGTGAACTTTC
>CAYMCH010000008.1:0-24232 GCA_964389035.1 uncultured Candidatus Saccharibacteria bacterium
TATTATATTATAAATTAACTCATTGGGAAATTATAAATTAACCCATCTATAATGATTGTAAGTATTTTTGTATAGGATATTGCTATTATGTATTTAAATGCATTTAATAAAAAAGGATAATATCTTCAAATATTAATTTTAGGATTATTATGGCAAATGACCAAGAAACAATTTTTAAGAGATTAAAATCACTAAATATCTATGCTGCTTTCTTGCATTTAATTTCAGGAATTCTCATGGTGGTTTTATCTACCGATCTTAAAGTGCCATTTACGGGCTCGTTTCTGACTTTTGATATTTCTACTCAAAACTTAGTTCCTAAACTTGATACACTTTTTTCGCTTCGCTTGGGACCGCTTGTATCATCATTTCTATTGATGTCGTCTGTCGCACATTTTTTAATCGCTTGGCCGTTGAACAAGTGGTATAACACGAATATTAAAAATAATATCAACATAGCACGTTGGATTGAATATTCTTTTAGTTCATCGATAATGATGATTGTTATATCCCTACTTGTTGGTATAAGCGATGTTGCCACTCTGACTACAATTTTCTTTCTAAACGCCAGCATGATCTTGTTTGGTTGGATGATGGAGTTGCACAACCAAACTACAAAAAATACCAATTGGACATCATTTATTTTCGGTTGTATAGCAGGTATCGGTCCGTGGATCGCGGTTGCTATTTACCTAATAAGCCCGGGAAGCGAAAGCAATCCACCAGATTTTGTGTATTGGATATTCTTTTCGATATTTATCTTTTTTAACATTTTTGCTATAAATCAATATCTGCAATATAAAAAGGTTGGCAAGTGGAGAGATTATCTTTATGGCGAACGCGTATATATTATTCTTAGTTTTGTAGCAAAATCTATTCTTGCTTGGCAGGTTTTTGCTGGGACATTAAGACCATAATAATTTAGAAAGCTATTTATGGCATATATGTCTATCAAAATTTTTGAAACAAAATATGATAGCCTGTTTCATATTATAATGGTTGAAGAATATAGATCAATTATTGTTTAATACGAGAAATATTATAGTAGAAAAAGAGTTATTTATATTATAACACGAATAATATTCATTTATGGGTTAGCAATTTGAGAATAGGTAGCATTTATTTATGGAAAAAGTAATTTTTATACTGAACTATTTCGCGGGATTCTGTATTATCCCGGCAAAAAGTATCTCGTTGGTCTGGTCGTTCTGTATTGAAAAGAAAAATGGTCGATCGATATACATTTTTATAGGTTCTGGGGGTTCGGAAGCGATCCCTAAAGAATTTGTTCCAACTACCGTAGCTGCAGCAGCTTCAGTGCCTTTCTCGTCCACTTTTACATATGCTTGATGGATAATTTGATCAATTTTCAAGGACAAGGGAGAAATTTTTGTAAGCTCGGCTTTGTCGCCAAATGCTTTCTGCATGCCCATAAACTGTAGTTTCTCAACCAATTTGTCTTCCTTATAGTCTAGCTCGAATTTGGGAAGTTTTAACTCAACCAAATTATCTGACATGTCTTTATTTATTTTTTGATAAGATTGATAATCAAAAGAAGTAAGAAAATCCGCCAAAGTGGAGTTTTTGGCTGGAAGCACAATAATCATGGAATATTTGGGTTGACTGAAATTATTTTTATATGATAATTTGACTGCTTGTAGTTTGCTGTTGGAAAAATAATCGTAATTAGTTGTCATATTCATCATATCGGCTTTTATAGTAGAGGAGCGGGTGGTGAAATCTTCCTTTTTGGTGTCAGATACTTCAAAGGGTACTTGCCATTTGCCATTGAAATAAACTGCGTTTACTAGATAAAGATCATTTGTTAAATCATCAAGTATATTACGAATTTTATTATTGGTTTTATCTGCAACCCAGTTGTTAATATCTGTCGCGGAGTTGGCCTTTTCTGCCTTTGCGTCAAAATATTTATTGACTAAAGATTTATAGCTAGGAAGAAATTCATTATTAGCTGTGGTCCAAATAGAATTAGCAAAAGAAATCTCCAAATTTTCAGATGATTGATTCAAATCTTGAATTTTTCTTTGAAAATCGACATTAGACTGGTTGATACCGATTCTGTCGATACCCAATACCTTTAGCATTTCGTCTTGAGTGTCTCCAGTTGCTCCATTCGCTGCCATAGTTAATGCTGCAGAAATATTAGATGGAGACAACAGAATATTATCTTCCTTTAAATCAATTTTTTTAAGCAAATTCAAGCCAAAATAATTTACAGCTAAAGCTGAATCCGTAATATTTGTGGCTACGGCCTGATCTTGAGTAATTTCTAGACTCTTGGAATTATCGGTAAATAATCCAGAATATCGGGAAATCAATACTGATACTGCTACTAGGACTAAAGCAATAATTGAGATAAAAACAACTCGATATTTTTTGTTTTCGGGTAAAAGTTTCGGTGATTGTGTGGGTAAATAATCAGGTTCCATATTAGCCATCCTCCTTGAAAATAATAATTATAATCGGAATTAGTATATTAATTACTCTACTTCGGCAATCATAACCACATAGTTCTTGCCGTATTTCTTGGCGCATTTGGGGCAGGTGGTGTACCACATATACCATTTCTTGATCTTGAAATTTTGGCTTTGAGCATATTTATTAAAATTCTCTCCCCATTTGCCGGTGTCTTTGAAATCACCTTCATAGATTTTTGATAAAATTTTCCAGAGAGTGTGACATTTTCGGCTCCTGGGACTTCCTTATCTACAGCTAGGTATAAATCCATATTCCATTTACTAGTATGATCCGAAAGGTTTAAGTTATCAAGCAGTTTTGCTTCGGAAATATCGACTTTTTTCATAAATCTCGTAATAACACCACCAAAATTAATAGGCATATACATAAATGTACGTACATGGTCTTTAACAAATTTTTTATCTTGCCACTCAAACAATTTTTTATTTCATGTGACAAGGCTAAATTTTAGCCAAAATTCTTTTTTGTTTATAATACTTTTTATCTATTTGGCTTAGATATATAGAAAAGGATGCCGGTAATAAATGGGACAATGCCAACAAAAACTAGGCTTTGCCATTCTTTGTGGATTAGAATAGTGAGAGCAACACCTATTAACATAAAAAAAACTCCGCCCAATTTGGGTTTTTTCCATGACAGAATTGTAATTGCGATAATCGACAAGGCTAAAAGAAAGTGCATAAGGCTGTCTATCAATGAAAAGCCTTCACTAAATCCTTCGAGTGTAAAGCTCAAGAAAAATAGAGACAATAGGATAGAAAGTATTCTGGGTGTCCAGTTGAGTGCTTTATTCATAAATTATTCTTTCCTCTGCTATTTATTTTGATTATTTTGAGTACGCCAGTTAATTTCAAATGAGATAAAATATTTGCCGGGAATTTGCCATTTAGAAAATCTAAAAAAATAGAAATTAAAATTTATTGCTAGCAATTTTGCTGAATCCGAATCTATTTATAGTAAGCTCAATGTCGATAACCATATATTGCTAAATAAATAATCACTTCAACTTATTGTATTGTCCTTTAGTGATGAAAATTCGAACCACATTTTTGTCTAAAGTCTCTTTGACAAGCTCAAACCTATCACCAAAACTCCAGCTGATTACTTTTCTATCCAGAACATTGATATCAATATAATAGCGTGTGTTTTTATCTTCTTTACGGTCCATAATATTTCGTTTGTTAATGATAAATTATTATAAAAATTTATATAGCAATTATTTTGATTTATAATAGTTATTTATTAAAAAATGTACCTTGACGAAATTAGCTATGTGGTGTATTGTGAAAATGTAATTAATCTCCGGCACGAAGTTTATATACTTCATTTGCGGGAGATTTTTTTATTCTTCCTGGAAAACTGAAATAAAATCTTTTCTACCTTTTTGATTTTCTTTGATTTAAACGTAAAATAATTCACCTTTCTGTGTTACGCCTCCAAAGCGGTGCAATATTTCTTTTGTATTATTTGGGTTTATTTTTGAAGACGGTTTATGGTTGGAATTACTAATAAGCTCAAATGCACATGGTAAAAATTTTAATCTTCTTATGCGATCTCTGGGTGATTTTTGATTAAGATGTTCCCAAAAGATATTAATAAATATTTTTTCATTATTAAAGTATGGTGAGCGAAAATAAGCGCTTCTTTTTGTCCTTTTGTCGATCTCATGATAGATTTTGAGAGCCTTTTTTAATACCTCTTTATAACTGCTACCGTTTAATTTTGTTGAGATGGTTTTGTATAAAATCATAAAAGAATTCAAAATAGAACAAATAAGTACATGCTTAGTATATAACAATATGGCATCAAATACTATAATTTATGCTAAAATTAAAGCATGAAAATTCTTGGCATTGATCCCGGTACGGCTATACTTGGTTGGGGGCTAATTGAATATAACAAAGGGGAAATTACTCCGCTTAAATATGGTTGTATTGAAACAGATTCAAAAATGACCATGCCGGCGCGTTTGGCTAAAATTTATCATCAGCTTTCTGATATAATAGAAAATGATTGTCCAGATGAAATGGCGATTGAAGAACTTTTTTATTTCAAAAACGCCAAAACAGTCATAACTGTCGCCCAAGCCAGAGGGGCAGCCATAGTATGTGCTGAGAATATGGGCTTGCCAGTTTATGAATATACACCGTTGCAAATCAAACAAGCACTTACCGGTTATGGACGAGCTGATAAAAATCAAATGCAAGAGATGGTACGTATTACTTGCAAACTCGATCATTGTCCCAAGCCAGATGATGCAGCAGATGCACTGGCAGTAGCGATTACTCATGCTCAGAGTAATCGCAATTACCAATAGCCAAGAAACAATAACCAGAAAATAACCTAATAATACAATCGCCAATGGCAGATTATAAAAGAAATTTTGATCTGGAGAAACGGACAACAAACTTTGCAATCAAAGTTGTTAAATTATGTCGATCAGTTCCCAAAGACCCAATCAACAACAGGTTGACCGGGCAAGCGGTAGGTTCGGCCGGATCCATGGGGGCAAATTGTAGAGAAGCAAATAATTCTCTGGGCAAAAAGGATTTTCTTCATAATAGAATGAAAATAGCCAGGAAGGAATCAAAAAAGGTCATCCATTGGTTGATTTTACTGCGTGAGGCTAATAATGTGGATTATTGTGAAGAAATCATTGCATGTCTAAATGAAGCTCAAGAATTAAAAAATATTTTTTCGGCAATAATTTCCAAGTGTGGATAAACCTCTTTTGGTTGTTGGTGTTTTGATTATTAACTGGTTATTGCGTCTTGGTTATTGACTATTTACTTTGGAGGGAATGTGCCACAATTAAGACAAAACATAATAACAGGGGATTGGGTTGTAATTACTCCGGAGCGGGCTAAAAGACCTGTGGATTACAGTATTGATGATGGAGATATTATTACAGATACCGAGAACTGCCCATTTTGTGAGGGCACAGCGGGATATAAAAGTAATCATAAAATTCATGGTGCGACCACCGAGAGATTTTATGTTATAAAAAATAAATATCCAGCTTTTATTGAAAGTGATGACAAAGCCAGTGTTCGTAGCTTTTATCCGGAGAGGGGATTTTACAGGGCTAGGGCAGCTGTAGGAGATCATGAAGTGGTAATTGCCAAAGATCATCATAAAAACTTGATGACTTTTGATGTAGATGATATGGCGGAGATGTTTCAAGTGTTTTGTGATCGTTACTATGCCATGGCTAAAAATGCCAACAATATCTCTATCATGCCCATCTACAACCACGGCGCTACGGCAGGTGCTTCCATAGCTCACCCGCATGCGCAAATCTTTGCCTCCGGTGTAGTAGCTAATTCGGTGGGGCGGGAATTGTCAGGTGCGGAAAGATATTTTGGTATCAATGGCTCTTGCGTTTTTTGCGATATTGTAGAGCACGAGAGACGCGAAAAAGTGCGTATAGTCTCGGAAAACAAAGATTTCTTGGCAGCTACTTTCTATGCTGCCAGATTCCCGATGGAGACATGGGTATATCCCAAACGGCACGATAGTCAATTCGAAAATACCCCACCTGATGAGCTCAGAAAACTTGCAGAAGTAATGGTAGATGTGTTACAAAAGATGGAGCGGAACATTCCGCGAATACCATTAAATTTTTATATTCATACTCTGCCGACCATGCATGCTAAATCGATGTCGTATCATTGGCACCTAGAAATCACTCCGCGCCTTGCTAATTACGGAGGCTATGAGCTTGGCAGCGGTGTAATTATCGATATCATGTCACCGGAGGATGCGGCGGAGTATTTAAGGAAGAGGTAAATTAATAATCATACATGGAACAAAAGAAAATAAAAGTATTAATGCTAATGAAATTTCCGTTATATGGCGGAGGAAGTGGAAATTATACTCGTAAGCTAGCTGAAAAACTAGCTTGTTTGCCGAACATTGAAGTAGCGATTGCTGCGCCAGATATTAGACAAATTGATAATGTGAAATTATTTGCTTTGCATCCAAGGCGCAAAGCTGTTTTTGTCAGCCATCCTGAATATAAACGGGCTAAAAAATATCAAGATTTAACAGGAAAAGAATTTACTGACATATATCAATCTTTTTTAAATCAAATTGTTGATATTGTCGAAGATTATAAACCCGACGTTATCCACGTCCACCACTGTTCATTTTTAACATGGGTTGCAAATTACATAAAATCTATCTATGGTGTAGCATATGTAGTAACAGCTCACGGTACAGGGATATACCAAGCCACCGTTGATCATCGTTTTAGAGCTTTAACGAGACAGGGTTTAGAGCGAGCAGAATATATTATGAGTAATAGCAATTATACAAATAAATGGTTGCTAAAGGTATTCGGACAAAGATTAGCCAGGAAGACGAGAATAATTCCATGCGGGGTAGATTTGCAAGCATGGTCAAGGGATGTGCCGACTAATAAAATCGAAGAGAAATATAAGCTAGATGAAAAAAAAGTTATAATATTTGTGGGACGCTTAACATGGGAAAAGGGTGTAATTTACTTATTGCAGGCCGCTAAAGATATTAATGCAGAAATATTTATAATAGGTGGAGGAGCAGAGAAAAAGAAACTTGAAAATTTTTCAAAAAATAAACCGCTAAAGAATGTGCATTTTTTAGGATATTTTGGTAAAGAGTATGTTGATGAACTGAGACAATTTTATAAAAGAGCAAATTGTGTTGTGGTACCTTCTATCTGCGATGAGGGTTTGGGAATTGTAGTATTGGAGGCAATGGCAAGTGAAACCCCGGTGGTTGCTACGAATAAAGGAGGGATTCCTTTGGCAGTTAAGGATGGCAAAACAGGCTTTTTGGTGCGTGCAAAGAGCGGTAAAGCATTAGCGGATGCTATAAACATAATATTATTTAATGATAAAATGCGTTCCGAAATGGGAAAAAATGCTAGAAAGTTGGTTGAAGAGCGTTTCGATTGGGAAAAGATTAGCTTAAACGTAGCAAAATATTATGAGAGAACGGCAAATATTAGTGCCAAACTCAAGATCAAAAAACTACCTCCTGGAATGGACGAAGATGATTTGCAGAGAGAAATGCAAGAGCTAGAAAAGAAGATTGAATACATACCTTAATATTATTACGAAGGAGACTTATGGAATTATTACGCCACATGGAAAATCCAGATGGAACAACTCTGGATCCAAAGGGAGTAGAAGATGGGCCGCCAAATGTTGAAGAAAAAGAACAATACGAAAACCGAGCTATTGATGCACTCATCGTTTTTGGAGCCGGTATTAGAGCTGATAAATCTTTGGAGAAGAAAGGGATGGGGGTACCAGATAGCGAAGAGGGAAGTGAAAGATGGAGACTGCCAATCGTAGCGAAATTAAGGGCTGTTGCTGCTGCAGAGGTATATCTAACTGGATCGGTTCTGGATGTAGTCTTTACTGGAGGCGCGGTCATGGCGCATGAAGGCGTGCAGGAATCAGAAGCAGATCTGATGAAAAGATATTTTTTGCATATCTTAGCAAATAGGAAACGGAAAGAGATTAAAGACAACTTATCCAACTCACTTGGTCATGAAGTTAGTGACGAACAAAAAAAAGAATTAGACGATGAGATTAACCAACAAGTAGCCGAGTATATTGATGAAGCGGCGAAACATGTAATCAAAGAAGATAAGGCCACAAACACAATTGAAAATTTTTCGCATACCATTAATCATATTGAAGCCGATCCAGAAAAGTATCGTGCGATTGGGTTGATGTCGAACGAGTTTCACATTGATCGTATTATGCTGTTGGCCGAGAAATACATGGTAGACAACGGAATCCCTCTTGGTGCTGAATCTATTATCGTGGCAAAACGTGAGAAATATCGTAAGCTCGTTGAACATTATTTTAACGAAGAAGGCAATCAGGAATTTCGAGAAAGAGTACTTTCAGCGTTTGATGAAGAAGAGTCAATCGCTCAGATAGGAGCCAAATTTGGACCTAGGTATGGACTAGAACATGATGCTCTTTTAAGCCAGACTGAATCACGGCTCGGTGGATCATTCAAAGATACGCTTGACGGTGAACAAAGATGGACAAGAGGCCTTAAGGAAATCCCTGAATACTGGATGCAAGGATTAAGGTTTGTTGAGAACCCGGAAAGATTGCGCGCAATCTTGAAAGGTCAGCAAGAGCTAAGTGAGACACTTGAGCAAAGAGGCATTAATTTAGATGAGGCTAATATCGACGAGATTAGACATGAGCTCGAAGGTATTGACCGAGTCATGCCTCCTCAAGAATGGGCTAAACAGTAATAATTTTCAAACCAAATTGTTTTTCAAGAGGTATAGAATGGATATAAACGTATTAATTATCGGTTTTTTTTACTATCCTTTGGTTGGGGGTGTCGAGACCATGATGGGATATCATATTAGAGGTCTAAATGCACGAGGTTATCATTGCACGGTAATTACCAGTCTAAGTGTGGACAACTTACCGGAAGTTGAGCAACAAGATAGGGTGACAATTTATAGAACAAAATTACTTAATAAATCGGTCGACGACCTTAACACTTCTGAAGAGCTCAGAAAATGGCTAGAAAATAGAATAATTGATATCAAGCCCGATATCATACACTGCCACAATTTTTCATTCATACATGCTCCAAACAGATCAAAAGCAATTTTTGAAATAGCGAACAACCAGCGAATTCCGATAATCGAACATTGCCATAATGCTCAACAAAGATCACGAGAAATAACTAGGCCAATCGTAAATTTGCCTTGGACTAAGATCATTGCAGTAAGTGAATATTCAAAACAAGCTTTGATTGAGCAAGGAGCGTCTGAAGATCGCGTTGAAGTAATATATAATTGTGTAGATCCTGAAATGTACAACCCTCTAACCAAGCCTCTGGATTTATACAGTAGTGGGATTTTTAATGAAAAGGTTAAGCTTCTTTTCCCCGCAAGAATATTTACGATAGATGGCAAGAAGAATCCGTCGAAACCCATAGAACCAATAATGCTTTCACTAAAGTGCTTGAAGGAACAGGGAATTGATAATTTTATCCTAATTATTATTAATAATGTGACTGCAAACCCTTCAGTGGCCGGCGAGAATCTGAAATTAATTCGAAGTTTATTCCAAGAATATGGGCTCGAAAACAATTACTATGTTACAGGGTCTGTAGAGCAGTCAGAAATGCCAAGACTCTACGCGGGAGCCGACGCAATCTTGGCTATCTTCCCAGTCGAATCGTTTGGCCTGGTTTTTGTCGAATCAATGTTAATGCAGAAGCCCCTGATCGCTCCAAACACAGGTGCTGCTTTAGAAGTAGTAAAGGAGGGAACAAGCGGCTATTTGGTTAATTTGCATACAAATGAGTTGGGCGATATTATTCGTGATATAATTAATCACAGAATCGATACCAAAAAAATTGGTATATCTGCTAGACGATATGCAATGGATAGATTCAGCCCAGAACTGTTTGGTCAAAAAATAGACGACCTATATAAAAAAATAATGTTGGGAGAGAAATGAAAATAGCGATTTCTGGGACCATTGATACTCCAATTAAAAAAGATGCCCTAGGTGGTACAGAAATCTGGACTTACAATTTTGCGACTAAACTTAAAGATCGAGGTATCGACGTCACTTTATATGCCAATGACCAGAGTGATTTTTTGGGGAAAATAGTTAAATCAATTAGACAACAAGATGTTTACGAGAACGGCCATGAAGGTGAATTCTCAAGTCGAAATATATTTTTTCTTTCATCCTATCAGATGGCGGAGATTGCATCTTCTGGTGAGCAGTATGATTTAGTTCATATTAGCGCTACTAATTTTCAAAACTTTTTACCTTTTTCAAAGGTTATTAAAGCTAAAATGGTTGTTACTATACATAGTTCTAGCTTATCCTATACTGACGCACAAAATATTTTCAAGTATATACCAGAAGCTCACTACGTTTTTATCTCGAATGATTTTGCCTCAAAATGGCCTAAGCCTCCGAACTACTCTATGATTTATAATGGGATAGATGTGTCCCAGTTCCCATTGCAAACCGCAAAAGAAAACTACTATTTTTGGATGGGCCGCATTCATCAAACTAAAGGGGTAGAGGATGCTATTGAATTCGCTGAAAAGTCGGATGCTGAATTGGTGATTGCTGGTCCCATAAGAGATGAGGAATATTTTAAAGAAATAATTCAACCACGACTTTCTGATAAGATACGTTATGTTGGGTCGCTTGACTTTGAACAAAAGATTCAATATTACGGCAAAGCAAAAGCCTTTCTTATGCCAATTAAATGGGATGAGCCTTTCGGGTTAGTAGCTGTCGAAGCCATGGCTTGCGGTACTCCGGTGTTAGCATATCGACGCGGCGCGTTGCCTGAAATTGTTAAAAATGGAGAAAATGGATTTTTAGCTGAAAGAGATAATATAAATGAACTTATCGATCTTTCTAAAAAAATTACTGAGTTGGACCCGGCGAAGATCCGCAAAGTAGTCGAAGAAAATTTTAGTCTTGACACCATGGTTAATAACTATTTAGATCTTTATCAAGCTATTACAAAGGAATAATATGAATCCAAAAATTAGTTTTCTTATCGCTACCAAGAATCGTGGGGACATTATTGAAGATACCCTTGGCTCGTTATTGCTTCAAACTGAACCGGACTGGGAGGCGATTATTGTCGATGATCATGGGGATGATGATACAGAGGAAATAATTAAAGAGTATAACGATCATAGATTCCGCTATTACCGCTTGACTGATGCCCATGGACTTGGTGTAAATTGTGCTCGAAACTTCGCGGCTATGCAAGCCGAGACAGAAATCGTCGCCATACTTGACTCGGACGATATCTGCTATGCCAATCGAGTTGATGTGACACTGGAAACCTTTAAACAGAACCCGAATTCCGATGTTTTCTATGGGCATATTGATATCTGGGATGAGAATACAGGAGAAATTCGCGAGAGAAAAACTCCCTTTACCGAGTTTTCTCTGGAAAATTTTAAAGAGAAAAATTTTATTCCTCATCCCACCGTTGCCATAAGAAAAAAAGTATTAATCGATAACCCGTATAATCCATTTTTTAGACTAGTAGAGGATTATGAATTATTAACTCGGTTAGCGATGTTAGGAAAAAGATTTGTCTGGAGTAGTGAAAAAATATTAAAATATCGGATATCTACAACTAACTCTTCAATAGGTGAAGATAAAAAAGAATTATTAAAGTGTTACTCCGATTTAATACATATGCTTAGGGGCTGGCAGAAATATGATAAAATGGTTCTTGAAAGAATAAACGTTCTCGAAAGTAGAAGATGATAAACGAAGAAAAAATTAGACAGACATTTAATGCAGAAATTCATAAATGCCTGAAGTTGGATAACGTAAATCTGATTTATGTATATCGCATTAAGCGGAACGAATCAGAATTCTTACTCAAACTTGTTACTTCAAAAAACGCTGCGAAAATCCAGTTGTACCAAAAAGAAGTCGCAATTTCTAATATTATCTCCACTTATTTGCCAAATTTGCATGCGATTCATGCTCTCGAGTGTGGGTATCTAGATAACTATTTTTGGGTGTTAAGAGAGTATATGCCAGGAGAGTCTCTATGTCAAGAAGATTCGATAAGTGATACGTCCCGAGGCTTGATATATACATTATCAAACCTTAAGGAGAATTTTGTTTCTCAAAGAAATAGTATTATCCCAATAATAGCGAACAATATTAAAATATTAGAATCCAGCAAAGGATTATATAACAACATTAAAACCACCAGCTGGAACAGGAGGTTTTGTTGGCCCATCAATGCCAATATGCTGGAAAATATTCCAAAACCTTTAAAAAGTGTCTTCGAACAAAGCCTTCGATTTAAAGAAAATGGTTATCTGTCTGAAGAAAGTTTATGTTTGTCAGTTTCCGACCTAATACCATCAAACATCCTTATTTCATCCGGAGGAGAAATATATTTTTTTGATTTCGAATGGATGTGCTTGGATAATTATACGACCGATATGTCCATGTTGTGGTTGTTCCTATGGAGATATCCTGATTGGCAAAATGAACTTATCCATTGTTTAGAGCTTGACAACAACTCGAAGAATTATTTTTTAATTAGCGTAGCCAAAATAATCGCAAACTGGTATGCTGGAATCGATTGGGCAAAATTAGAGGATAAAACCGAAATAAATCAGGCAAAATACCAAGGGTATATAGATCATATCTGGGTAAAATATATTAAAGCCGCTGGGGAATCTTTTGAAGCGCTAATGAATGTGCGTCAATGAGATATTATCAATAAATCACTCACATTCACCGGTAGGGGGCCGGTTTTTATGGTGCAATTGTACTTTTTGAAAAAAGAGTAGGAATCAAAATTATTGAGATATTGATAGATTTCTTTGTCAGAAGTCTCCCTAAATAAATCTTTGGATGAAAATGCCACACCAGCATACTCGGAATTATCAATTCCGTCAGTAGCAAAAGAGATAATGTCTAGCGAAAATTGATCTTTTAGCTTAGATAATAGTGCTAGAGCCAGATGCGCACATCTGCCACCCCTGCCGCGACCAGTGACTTTAACTCTGGATTCGCCGGAAAATAAATATATTGAATCTTTACTATTTAATCTATTAATAACCTCCAAAACGATATTATTTATATCCGCAGATAATAATTTATGGTTAGAATGTACTCTGCCTGTACTGATTAATTTTTTTATGTTCGATAACATCTGCTCTCTGGTGTAAATGATCTTGTTCTCGAGGCTGGAGAAATATTTGCCGTCCTTTGGCGTTTCTGACAATGCAAAATCTTTAATCTTTTGTTGTTTTAGGATTAATTCGGTGTCATCCTGCGTGGTATCATCAAGCACGGTTGGCCCGGAGCCGATTAACGAAATATTATCGTTATCAACATCAGAAACATACAAATTCAAAGACTTTCTCGGATAATATAATTTGGCTAAATGACCGCCTTTTAGTAAATCGCTATGTTTTCTAATGGTGTTGATCTTATCAATTGAAAATCCGGAACTTAATAATTGGCTATACACAGATCGAGTCAGCTTAAGTTTGTTGATCGGGCTACAAAGCATTGCTGAGCTGCCACCGGTAACAATGGTGAGAATCGGAGTGCGAGGATTGATAAAATTAAAAAAATCAATGACTTTTTTTGAATTAATTAAATTCCTCTTTGTGGGCAAAGGATGATCGCAAAGTTTAATTTCTAAATACCGGCTATGGTAATTATTATCGAGGCAGATATATTTCATGGTTGGAAAATATTGATCAAAAATTTCGTTAGCAAAAGCGCTGGAACCTTTGCCGATTGCGATCATGGCATAATTATCTTTATTGTGTTCAAAAAAACTTTTAAGTTTTGGCTCGTTTGAAATTATCTGCTTAGGATCAAGCGCAAATTGAATTTGAGGCCACCATTTGTTGAATATTTCGGGATTGTGTATCATAATTATATTATATCTTTTATCTGATCAAATAAGAATTAAAGGAAATAAATGAAAAAAGTTGAAATTACACCATATCTTTTTCGCTCGCTGGATATTCGCGGGGCTGAGTCGGAATTTGTCAAATCGCTAAATATCAAGCCAGGAAGTGCCAAGGAAAAATCCGCGCATGGGTCACCGCTTAGCCCGGAAATCGCCTATGTCATCGGACGTGCCATAGGGCAATCACTTAAGCCAAAAAAGGTAGTTGTTGGTCATGATGCCAGATTGTCTTCGCCTAGCTTATCTAAATCGTTGATAAAAGGCTTAACGGATCAGGGAGTTGATGTTGATTTTATTGGATTGGTAACGACCGATAAATTGTATTTTGCTATCGGGCACTATAAATATGATATTGGAGTAATGAATACCGGCTCGCATACTATCAAACAATTAAACGGCTTCAAAATATCCAAATACAAAGAAGGAAAAGTGTTACCTGTAGCTAAAGGTAGTGGCATGGAACAGTTAAAAGAAACCGCTTTGGCACAAGAATTCAATGAACCGAAAACAAAAGGCAAGTTAAAAAATATTGATATCTCCAAAGATTTTGATAAGTATCTTTTGTCTCTGGTGGATTATAAAAAGTTTAAAAGTCAAAAAGTTGTTTTTGATGCAGGCAATGGTTCGGGAGGAGTGGTTTTTGAAGGTATTATTGATAAATTGCCAATTGAATCAGTAAAAATGAATTTCGAACCAGATGGTAATTTCCCTGCTCATGAACCTGATCCGATGGTTGAGGAAAATGTAGCGGAATTGGTAAAAAATCTTAAAAAGCATAAGGCGGATTTCGGTGTGGCATGGGATGGCGATGCGGATAGAATCGCTTTTATCACCAAAGAAGGTGAAATATTAACCGGAGGATTTATCACCGCTCTTATGCTGCCATGGATATTTGATAAATATCCGCATTCCACAGTGGTGGTTACACCTCCGATGAGCCATGCTTGTAAAGAGATTGCACAAGAAAATAATGCTAAAGTTGCGATGGCAGAAGTGGGTAATTCTTATGTTAAAATGGCCATGGAAGAACACCAATCACCATTCGCTGGCGAAGAAGCAGACCATTTTATGTTTCAAGAAACTTTCAATGCCGAAAGTGGCATTCTGCCTCTGTTGATTATCATGGAGAGAATTAGCCAGACAGGAAAAGACTTTACGGTTTTATTGGAAGAAGCCAAACGTGGATATTGTGTAACTGGAGATGTAAATATTGAAGTGGAAGATGCCGAAGGATTACTAAACAAACTGCATCAATATTATAATAACAAAGGAGTAAGCAACACTTTGCGTTTTGGTGATATTCAAGTCGAATTGCCGAATTATCATTACAATATTCATCCTTCGCACAATGATCCTGTAGTGCGTTTAAATCTCGAGGCTAAATCAAAAGAATTGATGGGTGAAGGGGTGAAAGAAGTTAAGAATTTGATTAAAGAATTGTCATGAAAAGGAAATTATGATTGGCTATATTTGCGGAAAAATAATTCATTCTAGGTGGGGTAGATTGATTGTAGATGTAAATGGCATTGGATACAATGTGAATGTTTTACCGCAAATCAAAATTCCGCCAAATAGTATAGATATCAAGCACGAGGTAGAATTGTACATCTACGAACACATTCGCGAAGATGCTTACGATCTTTATGGATTTTTGAGCTACCAGGAATTGGAATTATTTGAGCGACTCATATCGGTATCCGGCGTAGGACCAAGAGCAGGAATCAATATTATGGATTCTGCGGCTCCGATCAAAATATTTAACGCCATTGAATCATCTGATGTGGCTTTTTTTACCTCAATATCTGGTATTGGCAAAAAGGTGGCTACTAAGATAATTTTAGAATTAAAATCGAAAATTTCGGTGAATGACAGTAGCAATATTTTATTAAGTGGTGATGACACTAGCAGCAACGAAGTCGAGGAAGCACTGATAATGCTTGGATATAAAAAAACGGATATTCAACAAATATTAGCCAAGATTCCAACAGAGATTACTGATAGCCAAGATAAGGTAAAATGGGTACTAAAGAATGGGAAAAAATAAAATAATAAGAGATAATGATAGTATAATAAGAATGAAAATTATTTATGTTACAAAATTAATATTATAGATTTAACTAAATAGTTATTAAGTTGCTAAATAAGTTAAAAATAGTAAAAATAAAAAATTTTGACTATATTAATATCTAATATTAATATCTTATTTTTGTTATATAGTTACTAAAAATAAAAGTATAAAATATTTGTTTAATCATGTTCTAAAATAATATTTTTAACAATAATTAAGATTGTCTGAACATCAGTAACTATAAAGTTTATATTAATGAAAAATCTATTAACAAATATATAATTAAATTTTATAATTTTATAGTTATCAACTTGTCAAAAAGTTGTTTTATTAATAAAATTATAATGAATTATTATTCATATATTATTAGATTTAGGAGGAATTAGAATGACTTGTCCAAGCATCGAATCGTGTCCTTTTTTTAATGACAAAATGGCAGATATGCCAGCTGTTACAGATAACATTAAACGGGAATACTGCAATGGGGATTATACTAAATGTGCAAGATATATTGTGGCTCAAGCACTTGGTAAAGAAAACGTTCCCGCAGATTTATTTCCAATGAATGCTGATAGAGCAAACGAGTTAGTTGCAAAATAAGGTAGATTGAATAATTATAATTTTTGTAATTTTTATATAAATAATTTTATTCTCGAAGTCAAAATAACCGAAGCTACAAAAGCATCGGTTATTTTGTAAAAAAACACTATTTGCTGCTACATATCATTGATATTTTTACTGATTGACAAGTTTTAATGTTTTGCAGACCAAAACAGTATTTAAAAAGTATTTTTAAGTTATGTTATAATTTATATAGTGATAGCCTTAAATCACAAGATTTACAAAAAAACAACAAATATAAAAAAATTAATTAAATTATCATTATCATGAAAGATTCGAAATTCTTTGATAAAAAATATTGTTATGCAGTAGTTGGGGCTTCTATTAATACTAAAAAATACGGCAATATTGTGTTTAAAAAAATGTTGAAAGCTGGTATAAAAGCTATACCAATTAATCCGAAGGGAGGTCAGATACTCGGTAAAAAAGTTTTTAGTTCGATAATTGAATATAAAGATTCAATTGATGTAGTCGTTATGGTAATTCCACCTCAAATTACCTTAGAAGTGCTTAAGGAAGTAAAAGATAAGGGGATCAGTAAAATTTGGTTTCAACCTGGTAGCGAATCAGATCTAGCTTTAGAATATTGTCGCAAAAATAAAATAGATTTTGTTGCTAATTCCTGTTTTATGGTTGCTACTGATAAAAATGTAAAATATTACATTTAATATATAATAGTTATGTTGTTGCTTTTAACCTTTTATTATTTTTTCTAAATATTGAAGCCAATAATCAAACTAAGCTTAAAGTGGCTATTATATAGATTGGGGGTAGATTATAAAAAGAGTATAATATTTAAAAGCAAAAAGCAAAAAGCAACAACCTATGACCTAGTTTTTGTGGTATTAGATAGTAATATATGCTACATTATTTGAAGAAGTAACCACCCTTTTTATTTTTTATATTTTTCTATGGAAGTAGACCTGACTAAAAAATTTCTTTCGCCACTTAATGATGAAGATGAAGAGATCTTAGTTACTTTGCGTCCTAGAAGGATTGATGATTATATAGGGCAGGAAAGTATTAGAGAAAATATCACTATTTGTATGCAAGCGGCTCGAAAAAGAAAAGAGCCAGTGGAACATTTAGTCTTATATGGTCCTCCCGGGTTAGGTAAGACTACTTTAGCACATATCGTAGCCAATGAAATGGGTGCAAATATACGTGTCACCAGCGGACCAGCCATAGAACGTGCCGGTGATTTGGCAAGTATATTAACAAATTTACAAGATGGGGACATATTATTTATTGATGAAATTCATCGATTAAATCGTAATATTGAAGAAGTTCTATATCCAGCCATGGAAGATTATGCCATTGACTTAATACTTGGCAAAGGACCTAGCGCCAAAACAATGAGGATAGATCTACCTAAATTTACTCTAATTGGTGCTACAACAAAATTAGGAGCTTTGTCTTCACCGCTCAGAGATCGTTTCGGAGTTGTTTTTCGTATGGAATTCTATTCAGACGATGAATTAGTAGAAGTTATCAGAAGAGCAGCAGGAATATTAAATATTAATATTAATGAAACTGGGTTGCGACAAATTGCCAAAAGAGCGAGAAAAACCCCAAGAATTGCCAATCGTTTGCTAAAGAGAGTAAGGGATTATGCTGAGGTAAAACATAAAGGTATAATCGACGAGAAAGTGGCTAATACTGCTTTAAAAAATTTAGAGATAGACCAATTAGGATTGGACAAAAACGATCGAGATTATCTGAAAATTATTATAGAAAAATTTTCTGGTGGACCAGTAGGCGTAGAAACAATTGCTGCAGCCATGAGTGAAGATCGTGATACTATTGAAGATATGATTGAACCATATTTAATTCAGCTGGGATTTATTGATCGAACACGACGTGGAAGAGTGGCTACATCATTATCTTATAAACACTTAGATATCAAGTTCGAAAACGATGTACAGAAATTATTATGAGATGTTTGAAAATTAATGTGTATAAAATGATAATGAAATTTATGTAAATAAGAATATGATTGGAGTATTGATGGGGGATATTAAAAAAAAAGTATTAGTTCATGTTTGTTGTAGCGCTTGTTTAAGTTATTTTTATAAAGTTATATCTGAAGAAGGATATGAAATCGTTGCCTTTTTTTATAACCCTTGTACACATGGAAGAACCGAATATAATAAGCGCTTATACGATGTTAAAAAATTTTGTAGCGAAAACAAGATAAAATTACTTGTTCCTGAATATGATGTTCAAGATTTTTTCTCACCACTAATGCCGTATCAAGACAAATCATCAATTAAATATATTTCCGATAAACAAAGATGGAAGACTAAGAGATGTCAGTTTTGTTATGATTTATTGATGACTAGAGCAGCCCAAGAAGCCAAAAATAAAAAGATTCCGTATTTTTCTACAACTATGTTGGTTACACCATATAAAGATCATGAAGAAATAATGAATATTGGATTAGAGCTTGAACAAGAAATTGGTATCAAATTTATATATCGAGATTTAAGAAAAGGATATTGGCAAGGAAGAAATTATGCTAGAAGTCACAGAATGCACATAGCAACATATTGCGGTTGTTCATTTAGTTTAGAAGAAGGTTTATTGGAGTAGCGAATGATAATAGTATTAATATTGTATATATTATATTTAATTGGGTATATCTTATACAGTACAATTGGGGTGTATCATTTGTGGCGCTTTGGTTATATAGGTGATCTTACAAAGCCTGTGATAATTGCTTATATTTCTATTTCTGCAATTATTATAATATTTTCTGTATTAATTGTATTAACAAGAAATTGGTCTGTAGAACTAAATTTGTTATAAAAGGTAGACAAGATGCCAATTGTAGGAAAATTTTTTCCAAGTCAAAAATCACAAGAAAAAGTGTTTTTATTACTAAGAAGGCACTGGTTTACTTATTTTGGATTTGTGGCGGTATCATTCATTATGAGTATCCCAATTTTTATATTGATTGCATATTGGATTAATAATCCAGAAATATTTGCCGGTAATATGGGTAATATTGCTATTGCAGCAGTGTTTGCTTATACTTTATTCGGATTAGGATTGATGCTATATGGATTTATTGATTATTATCTTGATGTCTATATTGTGACTAACGAACGTATCGTAAATATTGAGCAAAACGGTTTTTTCCGTCGAGAGATTTCTGAATTAAATTTGCATCAAGTGCAGGATGTTTCAGCTAAAGTGAATGGATTTTTTCCTACAATGATGCATTACGGAAATATTTTTATTCAAACTGCTGGTGAGCGTGAAAATTTTATATTTAAATCAATACCCAATCCATATAGAGTATCAAAGCTAATTGTGGATTTGCATGAAGCACAATTAGATGAAAGGGAAGAGAATATTAAGAGTAATGAAGTGGCAGAACCTATGAGCGAAGATAAATCTGAAAATATTATATCTAGTAGCAATTTAGGAGAGATAAATCCAAAGTATTTCAGTTTAGCTAGAAAAAGAACAAAAAAATTTCTAAAGGGAGATATAATTGAAGAAACAGGAATAAGCGATCAATATAGAGATGAATTAGCGAGCGTTCAGTCTGAAAAACTACTCAGTAATATTGATAAGCAAATAAATAAAAAAGAAGTACAGAAAAAAAACAATGTTAAAAAAACTAATAAAACTGCAGATAATACCTCTATGTCTGTAGATGGTGAAGAAAAAGTAGAAGGCGAACTTCATGAAAATGAAGTGACTAAAATAAAAGATTAAAATTTTTAGAATATGTTAGTTTCTGAATTCGATTATAATTTGCCAAAGGAATTGATAGCTCAATACCCTCAAGATAAGCGCGATGACTCGCGTCTTTTAGTTGTTAATAAAAATAGTAATATTATAGATCATAAAAAATTTTATGATATTATTAACTATTTACAGAAAGGCGATCTTCTAATACTCAATGATTCAAAAGTATTCCCAGCAAGACTATTTGGAAAAAAAGACGAAACGGATGGTAAAATTGAAGTTCTTCTTAGTCGAATGTTAGATAACGGAAATTGGGAGGTAAAAGGTAAAGGATTAAAGATTGGCAAAACAATAACTTTTAATGGTGGCGTATTAAAATGTAAAGTGATAGACAAAAATGAAGATACATATGAAATTTCATTTAATATCTTCGGAGAAAATTTTTTTAATCAAGTGGAAAAGATAGGGGTGACTCCCTTGCCACCATATATAAAAAGAAATATTGATAATAAAACATCAAAAATCAAAAATGGAGAAGAAAAATTTATTGATAAAGAAAGATATCAAACAGTATATGCTAAAGAGCGTGGAAGTATCGCAGCTCCTACAGCTGGTTTGCATTTTACTAAAGAATTGCTAAATATTTTAGAAAAAAAAGGAGTTGCAGTCAATTACTTAACCTTGCATGTTGGCTTGGGGACATTTTCTCCGGTAAAAACCGAATTAATAAATGATCATAAGATGCATGAAGAATTATTTTCATTAGATCAAGAACTAATTAGCAAAATTAAATTTACAAAAAAGAATGGTGGAAGAATAATAGCTGTAGGTACAACAACCACAAGAGTTTTGGAAAGTATATATAATCAGAAATTATCGCAAAAATTTAATATTGAAACTAAAAATGATGGTAAGAGCATTAGCGGTAAGACAGACATTTTTATATATCCGCCATATAAGTTTGAATGTGTTGATGCGATGATAACGAATTTTCACTTGCCAAAGTCAACTTTAATGATGTTAGTCTCCGCTTTTTCTAGTCCAAAAATAGTAAAAAATGCTTATCAAATTGCTGTGGATAACAAATATCGATTTTTTTCTTACGGTGATGCTATGCTAATTATATAAATATACAAATATCAATGCAATTAATGTCTATTATTGTGTGACAGTTGACACTTAACTCTTAAAAGAATAAAATATTTAAGTCTTTACAAAATCTTTTGGTCAGCGCTAAGAGATTTTTTATTTTTTTTGGTTAGTGAGTTGGTGCTTACTAACAGAACCGAATAAATATTGGAAAAGTTTTTGAATGGAGCTTAAAGTGTCTGAGGGTACCATCGGATCCAACTAGCTTCACCAAAAGGTTTCCCAAAAATGTTGCAAGGTATTTACAACATAAGATATAATAATATTATGTATGGGGGTAAGGGGAAAATTATTAAGTTCTACATATCTACATTAGTTGTAGCTGTATTTTGTATAATATTTAGTTCTACGTCGAAAGTTCAAGCATTCGATAAAAATATAGTAATTAATGAAATTTATCCTGCACCACTCGAGAATGAGAAAGAATGGGTAGAATTGTATAATTCCACAGACGAACCGGTAAATCTTAAAAACTATACTTTGAAAGACGGTGCTGTATCTGCCAAAACATTAAACGGAATAATCGCGCCATTTGATTTTTATATTTTTGAGTCTAATTCTGGTTGGCTAAATAATACTTCTGAGATATTGTTTTTAATTGATGCTAGTACAAACACTTTAGTTGATAAAGTTGCATATGGTGATTGGGAAACTAAGGTAATTGAGCAAAATGATGATATTAATCCAGATGATAATGCTTTAAATCCTGGTAATGCCCAATCGATATCAAGGATACCAAATGGTTATGATTCAAATGATGATTTGAATGATTTTCGCATTACCGTGGTAACAAAGAACGCAGAAAATATTTTAAATAAATATAGCGATGATATAAAAATCAACGAAATATTTCCTCATCCTGCTGAGGGGGTAGAGAAAGAATTTATTGAATTATACAATACTAGCGAAAACGATATTGATCTTTCTAATTGGCAGATTGATGATATTGATGGTGGCTCGAGTCCTTATATTATTCCAAAAAATTTTATAATCAAATCTCATGACTATGCAGTCTTCTACAATAAAGATACAAAAATATCGTTGAATGACAGTGGTGATAATGCAAGACTAATTGATCCCAACAATGAAATTAAAGATAGTGTTGTATACAATAAGTCGGAAAGAAATAAGTCATATTCTTTGTTTGATAATGGTTGGCTGTGGTCTCTGGCAAGTACCCCAAACGGGCGAAATATTTACGAAGAAGAATTGTTGAAGTTAGATGAAGAATCAGAGATAAAAACTACAACAATCAAAACAGCTAAAGAAAATGGGCTAGAAGAAATTGTTAAAATTGAAGGGATAGTATTGGTTGAGCCAGATGTTTTATCCAGCCAATATTTTTATATTCAAGATGATACGGCAGGAATACAAATATATTATAGTAAAGGGATTTTTCCCGATTTAAAAAGAGGATGCAAAATAACAGTAATAGGAGAAGTTGCGGATATTTATGGTGAAAAAAGGATTAAAATATATTCTGCAAGTGATATTATTGTGATGGAGATGGATAATGTCATTAATCCCTTGGAAAAAACTATTACAAGTTTATCGGAAGATGATGTTGGTGAGTATGTAAAGACAACTGGTGAAGTATTACAAACTTCTGGCGATACCTTTCTAATTAATGATAATAAAACAATTAAAGTAATTATTAAAGAGGGTACAAACATAAATAAGCCTAAAATGAGAAAGGGGGATAAAGTTCAAATAAAGGGGATTCTATCAAGTTATAAAGGAGAGTATAGAATATTGCCAATTTGCCAAGACGGTGTTACAATACTTACTTCAGGCATGTTACCTGTGACCGGAGATGAATCAGACAACAGAGAAGTGAATAAAATAATTTCTAAAAATTTAAATGATACAAACAAAGCTGCCGCTTACATAGTAGATCATATACATGGTGGCGATATTTTGTTATTAGACGGAGATTTGGGTAGTGGTAAAACCACGCTTACCAAATCAATTGCCAAAATTTTAGGCGTAGAAGAAGAGATTACTAGCCCTACTTATGTTATTATGAAAAACTATACTTTTCCTATGAATAGAGGTATTTCTGAGATCGCTCACGTAGATGCTTACAGGCTAAACGGAATTGCTGATGCCGAATCGATAGGGCTAGCGGAATATTTTAAGAAAGATGATATTTTGGTAATAATTGAATGGCCGAACAATATTAAAAACTTATTACCAACTGGATATAAAAAAGTCAGTTTAAAATATATTAATGATAATTGTCGAGAAATTATTATAAATTTTTAACATATGTATTTATATATTAATACTGCAAAATTAGACGCGGAAATTGGCTTGCTTAATGATAAATGCGAAGTAGAAGTTTTGCATAGCTGGCAAGGTAGTCATAATCAGACAGAAACATTAATAGAAGAAATTGATAATTTATTAAAAGAACACAGTATAATTGGGGGGGGTATCAAAGGGATAATTGTATCTAAAGGGCATGGCTCATATACCGATATACGGATTGGAGTTACATCTGCAAATTCATTGGCTTTATCATGGAATGTGCCGATATGGGGAATTGTAAATTGTAGTGCTAATGATAAAGAAATGATAAAAAATATTATTGCTACTAAATCAAATTTTCCTGTAATACCTAAATACCAAAATCCTCCTCATATTACCAAGCCTAAGAACGTATTAGATAATGAAATAATCTTACTTTAGTGTTCTTTTTAGATGGTCTACTTT
>CAYMCH010000009.1:0-22341 GCA_964389035.1 uncultured Candidatus Saccharibacteria bacterium
TCCCTCCGAATAACAGTTTAGCTTAAGAGAGGGGGTTTTGAAAGAGGTCTAATATGGTTTTAATATATTTAACCTATTGTTGACATCAGTTATTCACAAAATATTTTGATTTTATTTAAAAATATACTGCCGAGTATTAGAAAAAAGAATTCTGCCCTTAATATTTTTCCTGATTTGAGCAACTTTTTTACTTGAAAAATAATCTTAGCTCTAGCTAATAATAAATGCAAGCAATTGACAATTTGCCATAATTCAGATACAATTTAACCATCATGAGAGAGAAACGATCTTGCGACTACGTGTCGTAAGCCACGCCTCTCATTTTTTATACTCCAATTTGTGTTTTTCTTTCTCAACAAATATCTTGTAACCTTCAAACTCTTTAAGCAAAGAGGAGGCGGATAGTTTGTTTGGAATTACAATTTTTAATAATTTCTTTTTATTCTTTAAATACTCGAACAGACACCTAAAATCACCATCTCCGGAAACCACAACTGCCTTGTCGTATTTTGTGAAGTCAATTGCGACTGCATGTAATACTAACTCGGCATCTATGTTTCCTTTTGGTTTGCCCAATCGGTCTTTTGTTGTTGGCTTAAATATTAATTCGTAATCAAATGATTTTAACTGCCGGTACATCTTTTCATTACCTTCAACTTTTCCGACAAATAGATATGCTTTTTCAACTCGAAATTTATGCTTTAAATAAATACGAAATTTCTTGAAATCTAGACGCCAACCAGAATATATCTTTTTTCCTTTGGCATTAAAAAGATCTTTGCTTGTGCCAAGATTTAAATTCTGGCTATCTATGAACGCATAAATTTTGGGATATTTATTCGCCATTATTATTCCACTAAAATCATTCCAGACTAGTTATTTTATACTTTTTATCACCACCAACAACTGCATTTATGCTTTGAGGGAGATTTCTTTCCTACTATTTAGCAAAATTTTTTCAGATTGGTGAATACTACCTTTTTATCTCCTTAAACCCTGTCCATTTGTGAAGCACTTCGGGGATTATGATAGAGCCATCTTTTTGCTGGTTGTTCTCCATAATGGCAATTATAGCTCGGCCGATGGCAATGGCGGTGCCGTTTAACATATGCAAAAAATCTTTATTGCCATCTTTGTCTTGATACTTAATATTTAGACCGCGCGATTGAAAATCGGTGCAATTTGAGGTAGAAGTGATCTCTGCCCAATCGCCATTGCCTCCATCTTTAGCAGGCTTGCCCGGCATCCATGCTTCTAAATCAAAAGTTCGCAAAGCAGGTGAGCCGAGATCAGCAGAGCAATGGTCAACTACTCTAAAAGGGATTTCTAGTCCAGAAAAAATTTCTTTTTCGATTTCCAAAATCTCTTTGTGAGCAGATTCCGATTTATCAGGCATTACATATTGGAACATCTCAATTTTGGTAAATTGATGCACACGGAATATACCTTTGGAAAATTTGGAATAGCTTCCCGCCTCAGTGCGAAAACAATGCGACACAGCTACATATTTCTTCGGTAAATTATCTTCGTGCAAAACCTCGTTCATGTGATAACCACCCATGGTGATCTCAGCAGTACCAATAAGCGAAAGATCACTATTCTCAATGTTATAAATCTGAGTAGACTCACCTCGCGGATTAAAACCTAGCCCTTCCAAAACTTCGCGTTTTGCTAAATCTGGCGTAGAAAAAGGGATAAAACCGTGTTTCATGGCTGTCTGCAAAGCGTATTGAATTAAAGCAAATTCCAAAACTGCAAGCTCATTTTTAAGATAATAAAATTTTGCTCCGCTTACTTTGGTAGCACGATCAAAATCGATAATATCTAGTTTTCTGCCTAATTCTTCGTGATCAAGCGGCATAAAATCAAACTTTGTTGGCTTTAAATAAATTTCAACTACCGGATTGTCATCCTCGTTCTGACTAACTTTAACTTCCTTGTGAGTTAGATTCGGTACTCTATACCACAAATCTTTATGAGCCACAACAATTGGTGCAAGCTCAATTTCGAGCTTTTTTATCTCTTCGCCGATTTCTTTCATTTTAGAGATAATTTCCGGTGTCGGCTTAGTTTTGCTGGCTTTGTTGCGCTCGGCTTGCAAAGTTTCTATTTTTTGTAATATATTGCGCCTTTTATCATCCAGCTCAAGCAATTTATCAATATCAACTTCGCAAAGACGATTTTTGCAATTTTCTTTTACTTTATCGGGATTCTCCCGAATGTATTTTATATCAAGCATAATGACTCCAATTTTCAATTATCAATTTTGCAATTTTCAACAAATTTTCAATAATCATTTCTCAAATTTTTAAAACCTGTTTACCGCCTTTAGGCGGATGATTTTGATGAATTTGAGATTTGTGATTTGGAATTTGTTTGTATCTTGTTTCTTGTATCTTGATTATTGCCCTCTGGTTTTACCAACGGAAACAGTACGCACTCCCGAACAGGTTTACCCACAAAAGTGGCGAATAAACGCTCCGAAAAACCAAAGCCACTTGCCGGGGGCATGCCGTATTCCAAAGCTTCCACAAAATCAGCATCATGCATCTGAGCCTCAGCATCACCAGCCTCACGCATTTTAGCTTGCTCTAAAAATCTCTGACGCTGGTCAATAGGATCGTTTAATTCAGAATAGCCGTTACCGTTTTCCGTTCCACCGAAAATTACTTGGTATCTTTCTACTAATTTGGGATTATCTTTTTTTCGCTTGGCAAGAGGAGAAACTTCTACCGGAAGATTGATAAGGAAAGCCGGCCCAGCGACCTTGCCACGAATAGATTTCCAGAGAGTGTCAATCATGCGACCACGAGTGTCGGATTTTTTATGCTCGAGTTTTAGCTCCTTCACTTTAGCTGCCAGCTCAGTATCATTTGCCTCAAGCACATCAATATTCAATTCCTTTTTTATTCTGTCGGAGTAAACTATTCTCTCCCATTCTTGGTTAAGATCAATATCCATACCATTTATAGTAAACTTATATGAATTAAATACCTCTTTGGCTAAATATTTGTATAGCTCCTCTACTAGCTGCATCGATTCTTCGTACGAGGCATAACCCCAATAAAACTCCATTTGACAATAATCTTGCAAATGTTCGCGGGAGATGCCTTCATTGCGAAATTGGCGGCCTATCTCAAAAGTTTTGTCAAAACCACCGACCAACAACCTTTTTTGCCATAATTCACCCATAGATATTCTTAAGAAAACATCAATATCTAAAGCATCATGATGTGTGATAAACGGATTGGCGTCTGCCCCACCAGCCGTAACTTCCAAAACTGGAGTTTCTACCTCAATAAAACCTTTATTGCACAAAAATTCTCTGGTTTTTTGCCAAAATATAGCTTTTTTCTTAAATATTTCCCGTAAATTTTTATTTGTTGCTAACTCCAAATACCTTTTACGCATACATGTTTCTTCGTCTTTTAAGCCATACCAACTGCTTGGCATAGGACGCAACGATTTACTAAGCATACGTAACTCTTTGGCTAATAGCGATATTTCGCCACTTTTAGAGATAATTATATGACCAGAAGCTTCAACAAAATCGCCAATATCTATCAATTCTACGATTTTTGAGTCGCTGCCCAATTCATCCGCCCGTAATATCACCTGCAATTTGCCACTCTCATCATAAATGTCAATAAAGCATAATTTACCATGACCGCGAATCGCTAAAATACGTCCCGCCGCGATGACCTTTTCATTTGATTCGATTAAATCTTGATGGATCTGGCAAATTCTAATATTAGTGTAATTTTTAAAAGACTTAGCAGGATATGGCTGAATATTCATTTGCTCAAGCTTTTCTCGTTTTTTCTGTCTAATTTTGACAATCTCAGCTTCGGCTTTACCTTGATTTATTCCTTTAATATGATTTTTACCTCTATAATCCTGCATAATTCCTCTTTCATTCAATTGTATACTATCATTTGAAGTAATATTACCACATTTTGCTCATCTAATAAACAAAAAGCCACCGTGTAAAGAGTAGCTTTTTATCAAGAATCAGAAAATTAGTTATTTTATTTGAATAATTGAATATTTGATTTCTCCTGCAGGAGTATTAACCACCACTTCATCGCCAACTTGATGGTTTAACAACGAACAACCAATAGGGGATTCTATCGAAATCTTTCCCGCCATTGGATCGGCTTCATCACTGCCAACGAGAGTATACTCAAATTCATTATCACCATCTTTTAGAACTACTGCACAACCCACCTCTATCGATTTCTTGTCACAGTTTTTGTTGTCAATAATTTTTGCGTGTTTGATTTTGTATTTTAATTCCTGAGTTTTTCCATACAAAAAAGCTTGCTGTTGTTTAGCCTCATGATATTCGGCATTTTCTGAGAGATCTCCCAAGTCTTTAGCTTCTCCAATTTTCTTGGCAATTGCCTTAAGCTTATCTCCTTCAATTAATGCCAACTCGTCTTTTAATTTTTGCAAACCTTCTTTAGATATATATACAATTTTTTCCATATTTCCTTTAAATTTTAAATGTAATACTTGTAAATTCTAATCTTAACAATTTTATAACCAAAAAAACAAAAATGCGCCAAAAAGGCACGTTCATTAAGTACCCCTTTTGCCTGAAATTTTAGCTAAAAAATAACATTTTGTCAATATAAATTGCAATATATCAAACTTAACAATTAGCATTTCTAGCAAGAGCTATTTGCGAATTACTCTTTTTAGAAAATAATTTATTATTTCGGAAATTAGTTATGACAATTTAATGACAAGTATGTGCAATTGTTTGATCAATGTTTTTAGACACAATGGCAAATCAATATTTATCCAAACACAAAAAGATTGATTAAAAAATATACATTATATGACTTTTTTAAAAACATAAACTCATAGCTGAACATATCGTTTCTTGCAACAAAACTGCCAGGTCAAATTTTAAAGAAAACTTATTTACCTAATAAATAAAAATATATGTTAATTATTCAATTTATTTTGAATGTTTTCCCAATAGAAATACTTGAAATAATAGGACTTTGTATTGATTGAATTAATGTTGGCTCTGCCTGATATGTGCCCTTAGAAACTACCCTGGCATAATAGCATAAATAATTCGGATAATTTTTGTTAATATAGAATGTAACTTTCTGATCATCAATTTGGTTAGGAACATATCGAGACAAGTGGTAATCACTAGATCTTTCTTCTATTGATCCCAAATGATAATCAGTCACTGCGCGAAGACCACTTGGCAAATAATCTATTATTTCATAATTACCATCGAGTGCATCTGAAGAAAAAAATGGCTTAAGATGTACTAATACTAAATCTCCTTCTTTAATTTCATCTGAGGTTATTCCATTAACGCTGTAACTACGAAGAATCGATATCTTGTTGTTGTTCTTGATTTCATTACTTTGAATCTTCTTTTGGAACCTTGCAACTATTCCTACTTTTCCTTTAACATCTGAAAATTTTATTTTTTTAATATCATCATTGTTAAGTGCCAAAGTAAATAATTGATTGCCATGTAGTTCAATAGATTTTTTTTCTCCAGATAGAAAATAGCTAAAACTAACAGTATCATTACCCAACTGTGGTAATACATTTCTTAAAAATAACAGCATTTGAAAATTATTTAACGTAATTCTGGGAGAGTTATTTAAAATATAATTTGTCATACCTTTCGATTTGGAATCTGATATTTTCGTTGCAAAGCTATTTAACAATGCTGTAAACAAAATGCTATCATCACGGTTATTAGATATTTTTACATAATTATTTGGTCTGTTATTAATCAATTTGGGTTTGATCTGTGTCAAATAATATTCACGAGCAATTTCTGTGGCTCCAAGATTATCCAGTGCTAAGACAATATAAATTTTATCAGACAGCTTTAAGCCAGATAGCTTCATACAATTTTGCAAAGAAACTAACACTGGCTCTCCAAGAGCAGATAATCCATATAAAGATATAATTCTGTTACTAATGCTAGTGTCAATAGCTTTTGAATAAAAATATTGTTTGAGCAAATTTTTATCTAATGAAACTGACTCACCAGTTATCAAATTAGCAGTATATGCAGAGAGCTGTAAATTTTCACTATCATAAGGAAGCAAGCTAATACCTCCACTGATAAGCTGATAATCCCATAATTCAAAATTTTTTAGCTCTTTTTCTTGATCAAAATATCGATTCATGTAGCTATGTGATAGCCATGAAGCAAATTTTTGATCAATGCGAGAACCCTCATTTTTTGCAATTTTGTCTAAATGCGGAAGATACTTACTTCTTTCCTCAGATGAAATATCTAACAAAGTATAGCCACTTTCTGCTCCTTGAAAAGTTATTGGACCATTTTGAAGCTCATATTCATTAGCAATATTATGAATATAATTGCTATCAGAAACCCTAATTTTACGAACAATAGAGTCACTATGTTTTCCATCATCTGATACTATCTTAATCTGGTGCTCTCCTTGAGATAAATTTCCTATATCTATCTCGGTTGTTTTGCCATCAGTTTTTTCGATTTTCTTAAAAGGCAATGTATCACATTCTACTGAATAATGAATATTGTCGCTATTAGCCTCTGAACCAAATACCTTCAATTTCATCATGACCCTATCTCCAACTAGGTAAGTATTATTTAATGATACATTGACAAAAAAAGGAAGCCCGACTTTGATAAAACTTATCTCATCACCGGCAAACAAATCCTTATCCACAGCTTGAGCGGTTATTCGCCAAGAAGTAAGATTATCGGGAAGATCAAAAGATATTTTTGCACTACCATTGGCATCGCTTACAATATTTTTATATAGTGCGATATCAACAAAATCACCCCTAACACCGCTGTTTTTATTGTGGGTATATATTCCGTTTGCAAAAAAAGTGTGTGGACTGTCTAGAGATAAATTATAAACAAGACGCCCTTGTCTCACCCGATCAACAGAGACTACTTTTATCTCTCCACCATCACTAGACAGCAACTTGTCTCCACTTTTGACTTCAGTTGCTAGCGCCCATATTCCATTGACTAACAAAGGATGGTCGGGAGTTAACTGTAATTGACCATTAATCAATATCTGCTCGGTAGATACATGGCTGGTAAGTTTTTGTACCTTGGTCTTAACAATTGTCTGTGATTTATTATTTTCTAGAGTATATACTTCATCCCCAATTTTTAACTCCTCAATACTTCGCTGTCCTTCCACTGTCCATATTTTTGTCCCAGCGATTAGACATCCTCCTCTGCCAGAAGATTCCTCATAATGAGATGAACGAGAAATTAAAGAGGCATAATTAATTTGATATAATCCATCAATAATATCATTATCTTGTGGCTGAATATTAAATACTGCTTCATCAATTACAGCAAGATTTATCTCAGCTTCTTTCGGCTTACCATCTTTATCTCTAACATTTATATCTAAATTAGCAATTTCTCCCGGGCGATATTTTTCTTTATCCTGTTTGATTTCAATATTCAATTTTCTATCATTCGATTCAAATATTTGGCAATCTTTCGCATGCTGAAAATAACGCCCATTAAACCATACTCCCATAACCTCGGTATTCGGTACATCTGAATCAGAGAAAATCCTAGAATATTCCGGTGAATCTGAAGATGTAAAAGCGGTTATTCCTTGGTTAATATTAATATAAAGATAATTACCAGCGTCAGATGGTAATAACTCTGTATTATTATTTATCATCTGTAAATGTACTTTTTCTCCAATTTTATAATTTTCCTGAGAATCTACACTTTTTAGTTGTATATTATCAG
The DNA here is from genome assembly GCA_964389035.1 of uncultured Candidatus Saccharibacteria bacterium. Lineage (GTDB taxonomy): Bacteria > Patescibacteriota > UBA1384 > XYA2-FULL-43-10 > XYA2-FULL-43-10 > CAYMCH01. The sequence goes on from CAYMCH010000009.1 coordinate 7,766, forward strand.
TATTATATTTATCTAAATGTTGTTGTAGCCCATATCCATATATAAACTTTTCGATTATTACGGTTTTTTGATTAGAATCTTTGGCTGAAAAATATAATTTATAATTTTTATCTTTCTCGGCATGCCAAAAAAAACGCGCTATACCGTTACTGTCTGTAGACACAGTCGTTTGATAAACAGTATTAAGAGATTCTTCGTAACGATAAATAGGGATCGTAGTTTTATTTATATAATCATAATTATTGCCAGTTTGTGTTTTTATATAGTTAACTTGCTTTACTTCCACCTTGACATTTTTGCCTCTTACAACCTCACCAAGATATGAATTTTGATTAAGACCATATTGATCGATGTTTTGAGGAATTATTTTATTAATTTTTAAATCATACGAAATCCCATCATCAGATATTACATGGTCACTTTTCATAGTAATATTTGGACCAAAAATTATTGTCGATAGTCTCGAAGTTATTTCACCTTCTTCTGCCACTAAGGGACGCACTACTATTTCCAAGTAAGCTGGCCAATACCGAGAATCATCATATTCCGGAGTAATGCTAAATGATGCTTCTCCTTTCTCATCAAGTTGTAGCTCTCCTTTAAAACTTTGTTTGCCAAAGTCGCCATAGTATTTTACTTTTAAATTGGAAACAGGAGTAGAATCAAAAAATTCAGCCCTAATTGTATAGTTAATCGTCTCTCCCGCAAAGATAGCGTTCTTATCGGCGTTCATTATTAACTTGTATGATGGTTTTAAATACGATTTAATATTGATATATTCGGAAGCAACCTCTTCTTCTCCAATTTTCAATGAAAGCTTATAATAACCTGATTTAATATTTGAATATTTAATACTGCCCGTAATAGTATTAAAATCACTAACTATTGACTTTGTTTCGGCAAATACTGTGTGGCTTTGATCTTTTGAATAATTCCAATCATCTAATACCAATTGAATCGTTGCCTCTAGACCATTTATCGCGATTCCATTGCGATTTTTAACAACACCCCAAAAATTTATTGTATCACTGGGTTGGTAAATTCCTTTATCTACAGAGAAATAATCCCACCACAAATCAGCAGGTTCTATCCCATAACCTATACCTCCATAATTACTTTCAATTGGGATAGCAATTTTTTGGTCATTTTTTCGAGCTTCGAAAAAACTTGTTGCAACATTATTCCAATAGGTATAATCTTTTTTCTTGTTTACTAATTCCTTCGGTGTTTCAAAAAGAGCCACTCCATCTTTATTGGACGAGGCAACAACCTCATCTTCATAAAGTACTTCAACATTTTCTGTATTTGTACCAAGATTTACATCTTTAAACCATATTATTGTTTTTGTTTCACTAATACTCATAAAACTTACGAGATCGCATATTTGAACCCAAGCCTGTTGGTGTTTTTCATTAATTACAACATCAATTAAGTACCATCCTATACTTAATTTTTGAGGTAAATTTATTACATTATTATTTAAGATATTTTCTATAGTTATATTAGATTCAATTATCTTTTTCTCAATATCAGGAATAAAAAATTTTTGGGAATTATATCTTGACCAAATATTAGGAGCGTCAACAATACTCATATAAGAATCAACAAACTCCCTCTCCTCACTAAATCGGTAAACGGTTAATGGCACTTGGTTTTCCGGTATATCTTTTGCATATACATCAAAATATGGTATTACATTTGGACTAAATTCATAAAATGTATCTATAAAATTAAAATTTTGTTTTGGCGTTTCATTTTGTTCATGTTTAGTTTCAAAATTAAATTCATAATCTTTATCCAACATGTCGCTACTGCCGGTCGAACCAACGCCAGATTTAATTTTAATAGTGTAAATTGTCTCAGGAGTAAAATTTTGTTCTGGAATAAATGTAACAATATGATAATTATGTTCAAATCTTCCTCGTATATCGGGAGTTATTTCAAAATGGTTATCAAAATTTATAATATTTTCATGTGAAAAAACAACCTCAACACTACTATTTAACGGCACTTCAACAGCTTGATGCCTAGGTAGTGTTGATTTTATTTGCATCGGATCTTTAACCTGAAATGCCCAGTTATAATTTCTTGTCACCGCTAAACATTGAGAAAAATGTACACTATAAACAGTGTCTTCAAGCAAATGCTCTTCGGGAATAATTTTATATTTTCTATTATTGTTGGAAACTTTTTCGATTTTATAATTTATTTGTGGTTGAAACTTCAAATAATTATTTATACTATCTTCATCAATCACTTTTTTACTTTTTAATATAAAAGAGGTATCTGTAGCAATTCCCGAATCATCTTCAATTGAGGCTGAAAATTGTAATTCCGGTTTCGGTAAAAAAATGGACTGGTTATAAGCTATAAATATTAAAATTATAATTAGCGCTAGAACAGAAACACAAATAAAAGGTCTTTCTCTACAAAAACGAAAAATATCAATCAATTTACTCAAAACCTTTTTTACTTTAAAGATTTTTAGATCGCCAAAACAAAAAAATGTTGGTTTAGATGAATAGTTGTCTCGATGCCTGACATTTCTATCAACATATTTTTTTCTTCCGAATATTCTCGAGAAAGCATGTTTCAATATTTTATATTGTTTTTTAGGTAACTTTTTAATAATCTTCACAATATTCATATAATATCTCCCCTCAATAATATGAAATAATTTACATACAAAAATAAAATATCGATATTTGTTTCATTGTAGCATATTACAAAACAACATCAGAACAAATATATAATTAATTGATAAAATAACTTATTTATCTATCTAAGAAATAGTATTCCAATATATTTCTAGCGATAGGCACAGCAACTTCGTGACCACCTCCACCACCTTCGACCAAGACTAATAAAGCTATCTGAGGATCTTCATATGGAGCATAACATTCGAACCAAGCATGAGTTTTTTGATTGCTAAAAAATTGTGCCGTACCTGTTTTACCTGCCACAGAAAAGGGCAAGTCAGATAATGTTCTTGCCGAACCAGAAAGTACTGTTTGTCTCATGCCTTGTTGTACAACATTGATAATTCCAGGGTCTGCAACTTGTTCATTTTCAACTTTAACGCTTTGGTCTTTTACAACCTCACCGTTCGGATTAGTAATTTTTTGAACCAATTGCGGAGTTACAAGTTTACCGCCATTGGCTATCGCTGACACCATCTTAACCATCTGGATTGGTGTTATTAATAAATCACCTTGACCTATAGCGACATGATAAGTATCGCCAATATACCATGGTTCTTTTACATTTTCTTGTTTCCACAATGCGTCTGGTAATAATCCTGACGATTCACTCGGTAGGTCTATACCTGATTTTCTGCCAAAACCAAACTTTTGCCACCATTTTTTCATATTATTTATGCCTATGCCCTTAATTTTGTCGAATCCACCGCCTATAGCATAAAAAAATATGTTGTTGGACTCGGCAATAGCTGTTTCAATATCAGTCATTCCATGATCTTTCCAATCGGGAAAAACAAAATCTCCAATTTTTATCTCAGGTGGTGTATCGAAAGAAGTATTAGAGGTAATAACTCCTTCACTCAATCCCGCAACAGCCATAACAGGCTTTATAATAGAACCGGGAGGATACTGACCGTAAACTGCACGATTATACATTGGCTTTGACGGGTCGTTGATCAGATTTTGATAATTTTGGTTACTAATACCTTTTGAAAATGCATTATTATCATAAGTCGGTAAAGAAACCATGGATAATATCCCACCTGTTTTAGGATCCATAGCTATCACAACCCCAGATTTAACAGTATCATCGCCAGTTTGCTTTTTTGCTTCCTCTAAGCCGTTGGTTAAGGCTTCAGTTACCTTTTTTTGTAATTGAGAATCGATATAAAGAGTCAAATTGTTGCCCGATATAGGATCACGGTTATCCTTGTCAACCAAAATTCTATCAATATTCCCCATGGAATCAACTTCGATCTGCTCAACCCCATCTGTACCATCCAACTCTTCCTCATACGACAATTCCAAACCAGACTTACCTAGCCAGTCTGATAGTCTCCTTTCAGGAAACTTTTTTTGATCCTCGCTAGATATTTTCCCCATATAACCTAAAATATGAGAAATGGCTGGAACAGTACTATTGTATTCTCTAGAAGAACGCTTCGTGACTGCCACGCCCGACAAACCATTGGTCTTTTCTTCATATAATAAAGATTCTTCTCTAGTAATGTTTTCTTTTATGACAACCGTATCTAACACCAATAGACCGTTTGCTTCAGCTCTTTGTTTGATCGTTTCAAAATTTTCACCACAAATTTCTGATAATTCCAGATATATCTCCTGACGCTTATTTTTATCTTTAGGCAAATCTGAAGGATAAACCGATAAATCAAAAGTAGGAACGTTTCGCGCTAGCCAATTACCACTGCTATCACTAATAATGCCCCTTGAAGACTCAATCGTTCGAGGACGAATTTTATTACCTTGAGCCAGATCATCAGCGATCTTTCCATAAACAATCTGGCTTAAAAACAATTTGGTAAATAAACCAGCAAATAATATGCCCGCTAATAATTTTGGATATAAAAAATTTTGAGAAATTTGACTATCATCGACAACTTGACCAATAACCTCATCTTCCGCTACAAAATTATAGTCGAACTCTCGAAGTTCTTTGGCTTTTCTAGGTTTTAAATCACCTAACAAAGATTTTTTATTACCAAAGATGTCCATACTTATAAAGCTTTTTTATTAAAAAAATATTTTTTAGCCATAACAAACAATACCAATCCTATAAGAGTGTTAATAATCGGAAAAGAGAAAAGCGAGATAATTGTACTTTCTGCTTGAAAATCGCTCAAAGGCAATAACAATAATCGGAAAAGAGAATTGGCTATAAAGATAACGAATAGAGCAGGAAATAGGTTAGATTCAAAATATATTTTCTGCCGGATATAAAAGATAATTAAGGGAATTCCCATATAAGCCAAAAACATTGAATAGATGGGCAAAGAAGAAAATGCCGATAAAAATAAAATGCAGAATGAACCGAAATATAATGAGACTTTTTTTCTATCAGAAATTACCAAGATGATTAAAATTAAAAAACTTGAGATAATTGTCGAATTAAATATTTCGTAAAATGCAAAAAAAGATGTATCTAGCACCGAAACGATAAAAGCCAAGCATGGATATAAAAATAATTGCAATGATGTCATTTTACAATAAATATATATTCTAATTTAGTTATATCCTCCGCCAACTCTACATTTAATTCTTTGTATATCTCGGATTCTGTTGATAAGTCTCCTTTTGCCCATCCAATTAAAATTCCTGGTGCAATTTCTCCACCTAACCCTGAAGTTACTATCGCTTCATTCGCTTCGACAATTGTATCTTGCGGAATATTTTCAAGTTTGACTCCATCTAAATTGCCTTTAATTATACCCAAACTTCTAGATTTCTGTAGCATCGCCTGCACAATTGAATCTTTTGAAGTTATTAATGTAACTTTGCTCTGATTTTCATAGACTTCTAAAACTTTCCCGACCATAGAACCATTAGACAATACTGCTGTTTTTTCCTTTATGCCGTCTGTCTCACCCTTATCGATAATTATTTTGTCAGTAGCGCCAAAAGGTTCTTTACCAATAATTCTTGCAGGTATCAAATCAAGGTCCTTGTGTTCTTCCCAGAAACCAAGCTGATTCTTAAGCACTGTATTTTCATGTTCTAACTCTTCTAATTTTACTGTATCAACCTGAAATTGTTTTATCTTACCAACCAAATTAGCATTTTCTTTTCTTAAAGATGATATTTCAAAAATACCAGCCATAATACCATGAGAACTTTTTGCCACACTAGAAAAAGAGCTTGTGATAGGTTTTGAAATAGTAATTATACCTAAAGATATAATTTTTCTTGTAGCAGGAATAATCTCGGCAAAAATTATTAACATTATTAATACAAAATATACTCGATTATTATTTTTTTTCATTTTTTACCTCTCCCTGAACTCAGCCGGAAGTAGCACGCCTGAAAGTAGATCAAGGTCATCAAGTACTATACCTGCTCCGCGTACCTCCGCCGTCAAAGGATCATCAGAAATATGTACAATTGTTTTTGTTTCTTCAGATATTAAAGTATCAAGACCCCTCAGCAATGCTCCTCCTCCAGCCAAAACAATCCCCTGATCCATTATATCAGCTAATAACTCGGGGGGAGTTTCCTCAAGTGTAAATTTGATATTATCAATTATCGTCCGGACTGACTTTAATATCGCTTCTTGTATCTGATCTGAATTAACAATAATTTCTTTAGGCAAGCCAGAGATCATGTCTCTACCTCTCATAGCTGTTTCTAGCTTCTGCTTCATGGGTAAAGCGCACCCGACATCTATCTTTATCTGTTCAGCTGTACGTTCTCCGAGCATCAAATTAAATTTCTCTCTAGCGTAAGAGATAATATCTTCATTCATCTCATCACCAGCCACTCTAAGCGATCTAGAGGTTACAATCCCACCCAATGATATTATAGCAACTTCTGTTGTGCCACCACCAATGTCGACAATCATGCTACCAGTTGCATCCTGAACTGGCAATCTTGCACCAATTGCAGCAGCGATTGGCTCTTCAATTAAATATACTTCTCTAGCCCCTGCGTTAATTGCCCCTTCTTCTACGGCCCTTCTTTCTACTTCGGTTACACCATAGGGAATACCGATAATCACTCTAGGTCTGGGGAATAAAGTAAATCTCTCCCGATGCACTCGATCAAAAAAATATTTAAGCATCTGCTCTGTTACTTCAAAATCAGAAATAACTCCATCAACAAGGGGACGAATGGCTACAATATGAGATGGCGTACGCCCCACCATCCTTTTAGCTTCTTCCCCTACAGCTAATATTTCTCTAGTTTTTTTATTCAGTGCCACCACCGATGGTTCGCGAATGATAATTCCCTTCCCTTTTACATATACCAAAGTATTAGCCGTGCCTAAATCTATGCCAATATCATGCGAAAATCTATTAAATATAAAACCAAAAGGATTTCTCATACAGTCTCTAAAAACCGATAATTATTAATTAACAAAAAAACAAGGCCCATAAATGCCCTCCACATTAATAGAATATAGAATAACACTTCAAGAATCAAGGGGAAGTATTTATAAATACAAATCTTTATTCTTTTCGTGCTCTGCGTTATCTTTGGCTGGATGTATATTGCCATCGCTACCGTGCAAAAAGAAGATGTAGTCGGTTTTTTCCGGATTTTGGGCTGCCTTAATACTAGCTAAACCAGGACTACAAATCGGTTTGGGCGGTAGACCACCATAAAGATAAGTATTGTACGGCGATTCGATTGTTTTGTACAAAGAAAATTTTATCGGTTGCCAAAATATATATTGCGTTGCGTCGTATGGGGATATATTTACCAATCTTTCGCTATCATTGGCATACAGAGTCGTAGGATCAGCCTCCAGCTTCATATTGATATTTATGCGATTCTGAAAAATTCCAGCTATTAATGGACGTTCTTGATCTTTTGTAGCTTCTCTTTCAACAATTGAAGCTAATATCAATTGGTCGTTTGTTAAATTCAAATTTGCAGTTTTTTTATCATAATTATCAGTCATCATCTTTACGAATTCTTCGGTAGTTGTTTTTTTCCCGATATAATAAGTGTCAGGAAACAGTCTACCCTCTTTGCCAAAAGCAGCTAACAAAATATCTTTGTAACTAAAATATTTTTTATCTTCCATCATTGCCGCAATCTGCTCGATCCTTTTACCTTCAGGAATTGTAATCTTGGTTAATAGCAATTCACCACTCGAAAATTTCTCTACCAATTCGGCTATTGATAAATTAAAAGGTAAGCTATACTTACCAGACATAATAATTTTATTATTCAATTTTTGGTAAGCAAAGAATACCCAAGCATTTTTTATAGCTCCAATAGACTGCAAATCCCTAGCGATTGTTATGCTGGAAGCTCCCTCTTTAATTTCAATCATTACCGCTTCTTTGTCAGTATCTTCTTGATAATTGGTACTATTGTAATAATACCAATACAAAAAACAGACAAGAATTATTAATGAGCCCATAATAATCAAGATTTTTTTCATCTTATTTCACCCTATCTATGTACTGCTCGAGAATTAAAACTGCAGCTAATTCATCAATATCACCCTTATTCTTACGAGTATTAACTCCCCTTTTCTTTAATTCTGCCTCGGCAGCGACAGAGGTATAATCTTCTTGTTCTAATATTACCTCAATATTAATTTTTTGTTCTAAAAATATTTTTAATTCATTAATCTCTTTTCCAAGTTCTGTCACTTCACCACTACTAGGCATAGGATAACCAAGTACAATTTTTTCAATATCATATTCTAGACAAACTCTTTTAATACTATCAACCAAAATATCAAAAGAATCGGGATTTACGATCACCCCGATTCCCTCTGGGAAACGACTGCCCACAGCCATTCCTATTCGTTTTTTACCGTAATCTATCCCTAAATACATAAAAATTTATCTACTCATTTTGGTAATCAAAACTCACTTTAATACGCTGTTTTAGAAAAGGCAACATCGGCCAAAAATTAGGGTTTATGATGATTTTGGCATCTTTGACTCCCTCAAGTGCTTCAATTTTTGATTCAGCGCTCCCGAACTTGACTTTAGTTAAAAGATCTTTAATTTTTGATTCTTCTATTTCTTTACCTTTTTTGCCTGTAAATTTTACCTTCATTTTTATCTCGCCGGTTTTACTATCAACCGACTCTACTTCATAATTGATTTGAGATGAATTTGGGCTAACAAACATTTCATCGCTTGCCAATGATTCCTCTGCTTTAGCCAACATTAAAGATTGCATCTCATTTTCAGAAAAACCTAATTCTGTCATTTTTATTTGTAACTTCAAAGAAAATTTAGCACTTTCTTCATCAGCTTGCTTGGTAGAAGTAAAACTAATTTCAGTTTTCTCAATACTGCTTGAGATTAATTTGATATTATCGGCAGTAGAAGACGAAGAAATTTCCGATTTAATTACTGTATCGAGTTCCTCGTCTAAAATTTTCTTACTATTATAAATATCATCTTGAGTCACTACAACAATTTCTTTAGACATACCTCCGGTTAAAGCAGAGGTCGATTGCCCATATACTTTTTCCTTCTTATCACCCGTAAACGAATTTACGGTAAATTTTGCTGCAGCAATATTATATGAATCGCCATTTTCTTTAGCTATTATTTTCGCCTTAACTGAGCCGGGCGTAGTCTTAAGGGGTAATAGACTGGTGACAGTATTCTGTGGAACAGTAACCGCTCCATCTACTACAAATATCTTGCCATCAGCTGTAAGCTGAGTACCATTTGGGATAGTAACTGCTGCTTGCGGAATCATGTCATTATAAAAAGTAATTTCACCCGATGCTTTAGTCCCGATATCTTTTTTGCCGGTCGCGTTAAATTCTTTTTCGGACTCTTTGCTAACTTCATATAATTTGGCTGGTATTTTAACAGCTTCAACATCACTAGAAACAATTTCTTTGCTGGCTATAACTTCCAAAGAAAATTCGTAATCAGTAGTTGCAAGTGTAACCTTTGCCTCAGCAGATGGATAACATACCATACTGCTAGTCAAAGCAATCAGCAAAACAACAATCGTTATAATTATCAGCGGTTTTTTTCTGGAAGACAAATTCTTTTTGGGTGTATCTTCATTCTTCTGCATAGATTTTTCTTCAATTTTGTTGTTCTCTTTTTTTGGTCGGATTACTGGCTTAGCATGAGCAATCATAGCCCTCTCTCTTTCCAGACTATCGTCTCTATTGCCTTCGGGAATATCTTCATCATCACCAGCCGACACATCCTCTCCATCAACAAATTGGTCTTTTTCGTCTTCTTCACCTTCTTCACAAACATCTTCTTCTGTATATTCATCGTTATCTCTAGAATATCTGTTGATTTGGATTTTTGAAGTAGAAAATCCCTCCGGCTTTTCGTTTTCTTTAGCTGGTTTTGTCATATCTTGTATTCTAGCGTTTTTTGCTTCATTGGCACTTGGATATACAGTTATTCCAACTTGTGAAGCTAGATTCTTAGATATTTTGTCTTTCGTAACAATCGAGACAATTTTACCAATTTTTTCGATTTCTCTTTTTAGGAGTTTTAAATTAACCACGCTTTGAGAGATTGTCCCCCCTCTAGGCACAACCAAACAAACCGCTTTTGAATCGATGTCCTTTACTCTTAATATTACACCTGTAATATCTTCGTCTGGTTCTAAATAAATTATTTCATTCATAATAAATTATTTAACTATCTAAAAAATATAATATCACAATTGACAGGTAATAAAATAACTTAATTCTTAATCCCTTCAATTACTTTATCTAAAATACTATCTAATACTTTCTCTTCTCCGGTTAAATCAATAGCTAAATTTGCCATTGCCATAGGCGTAATATCTTGTGAACCCACCATTTTGCCGGTTTCATCGATCACATTAGCAACTTGACCAGGTTTAATAAATTCAACTTTTGGCTGCTTAGCAAAAGGCAGCCTCTTAATCCAATTTTTTTTAGCTAAATATTCTGCAATTTCCGGCAAGAGAGATCCACCACCACAAAGCATAATATGTGAAGGCAATAAATCAATATCTGAAAATTCTTCGAGTGCTAATTCAACACCTGCTAACCAAACTTCGCAGTCATTGCCCACTGCCTCGACTATTGTTTTACCGATTTCTGAATCTTTTTTGATCTTGCCTAAAGAATAATCAATTTTTAATTGCTCCGCTTCCTCGAAACTCTTACCCATAGTATCTGCAATTGATTTAGTAAAAACTCTACCACCGATTGCAAACATGCGCGTACCTTCCACTCCACCATTTCTTACAACTGCAATATCAGTTGTCCCTCCGCCAATATCAATAAAAATTGAAGAAAAATCACTTAAATCCTCCAACCCTACACAACGCGCTACAGCATAAGGCTCTGAAGTGATGGCTAATAAATCCAAATTCAACTCCTCGGAAATCGTCTGCAGTGCGCCCAAATGTACTACTGGAGCAAAAGCATTAAAAATGCTAATTGCCATATCCCGGCCCTGAAAACCGATGGGATTTGTAATTTTGTAACTATCTATTCTCACATCGACTATAGCCGAATTTACTAGTCGCACATCTATTTCAGAATATCCTGTCTCCCAGGCCAAGGCGCTTCGCGCCTTATCAAATGTTTTTTTCTGGACTTGGTCAACAACTTCTTTCAACTCCCTGAGGTCAATTTTCTTATTGGAACTATCTCTTTTGTAATGAACTGTAGTAGTAGTACCTTTTACTAATTCGCCGGCAATACCGATAATACATTGCCGCGGAGCGACTTCAGCCTCTTCTATGGCTTGAGCTATTGCTTTTTCACAATTATTAATTACACCAGAAATATCTGTAACTTTTCCTCCCTGCATATCGGATAATCTTTGGCGTTGCTTACCAGACCCTACAACGTAAGCCTTGTCTCCTTCTACACGAAAAATCAGAACTTTAACAAATTCCGTACCTATGTCCAAAGAGATGGCATAGTTCTTTTTCGGTTTTCTCAAGCCAAATAATCCCAAAATTCCCTCACGTTTTAACTCTTATTTCATTATACTGCCTGTTTATGGGTATTGCAATTCGTTCATTTTTGATAATAAATGCTTCGTGATAGTAGCAACCGAAAAAGGAGAAAATATATGAACGACGAGCCTAGTCAGTTTCAAATACTCGCGGCTGTATTATTAGTGATTACCGCGATCGCTTCTATCATTGTGTCACTCGCTCACCACTAAGTGGGCGATTCGCTATTGATTCCCGTACGACCCCTCCAAGGGAACAGAAAACCTCACATATTACTATTCCAGAATAGCTTTGATTCGGCGTACACCAGCGGAGGATGATTCTTCTTTTTTGATTCTAAATTTTCCTAGCTCTCCGGTATGTTCCACATGAGGTCCTCCACAAATTTCTTTGGAATATACATCGCCTGTCGTTGTATCGGCTATCGAGTATACTTTTACTCTTTCGCTGTAGCGATCTTTAAACACTCCCATAGCACCTTTTTTCTTTGCTTCCTCAACTGTCATCTCTTCTAGGCTAACCGGTAAGTCTTTTTTTATTTGCTCATTTACAATTTTTTCTACCTCTGCAATCTGCTCCGGCGTCATTTTTTCGTTATGCGAAAAATCAAACCGCAATCTCTCCGCAGTAATATTTGAGCCTCGCTGGGCTACATGACTACCCAGCACACGGCGCAATGCCTCGAGCATCAAGTGTGCCGCCGTATGCAATTTCTTGGTCTCTTCGCCCGCATCAGCCAGCCCACCCTTAAACATCCCAGCAGAGGCAGTACGAGAAAGTTCTTGGTGTTCTAAAAATTTTTTATTAAAAGTATCCCTAACAATATCTAATTCTTTTTTGTTAAAATCCCCGTTTTCATTTATTTTTTCTAAAGAAACTTCGATAGGAAACCCGTGTGATTGATAAAGATCAAACAGACCGCTAGCAAAAATTTCTAAATTTCTTTCTCCTTCATTCTGAAGACCAAATATCAACTCTCCCTTTTTTAATAACTCTAATCCCTCTGAAATTACTTTGTTAAATTTTGTATTTTCTTCAAGTATCTTTTTTTCTGTGTCATCCTGAACTAGTTTCAGGATCTTTATAGATTCCGGATCAAGTCCGGAATAACAATAGGTATTAAAAATTATACCTAAAATAGATATGGTAAAATTATCTTTTATTCCAATCTGATTTGCCTTCACAATAGCACGGCGGATTAAACGACGCACAACATATCCTTGATCTTTGTTTGAAGGAGTAATACCATTATTTACGATAAAAACCGCTGTTTTTAAATGATCAGAGATAATACGAAATTCATTTTTATGATCATCATATATTTTACCCGACAACTCTTTAAGCTTCTCAATTATCGGCCAAAATAGCTCGGTTTTATATATATCAGATTCATTATTCAGGTAAGCCAGTAAACGCTCGTAGCCCATACCAAAATCAACATTCTTCTGTACTAGGGGCTCAAATTTGCCATCGGCGGTTTTGTTGTATTGCATAAATACGTCATTGCACAGCTCCATCCAACCTTTATTCTCTGGATCGAATTTGGCAGGTGCTTCGCCCTCACCTACCCATACAAAAAGTTCGCTATCGGACCCGCATGGCCCAGTAACTCCGGCAGGACCCCACCAATTGTCTTCATAGCCAAGAAAGGCAATTCTTTCATCCGGAATTCCCAAAGATCTCCAAATTTCAAATGATTCCGTATCGCGAGGAATATTATTTTTTTCGTCGCCCTCAAAACAGGTCGCAGCGAAATTTTTAGAATCCAGCCCTAGTTCCTTAGTTAAAAATTCAAAAATATATTCTATCGCTTCCTTTTTCCAATAATCACCCAGCGACCAATAACCCATCATTTCAAAAAAAGTCAGGTGAGATTCGTCGCCGACTTCATCTATATCACCGGTACGCACACAGCGCTGCAGATTGCACAATCTTTTGCCCTCCGGATGCTTTTCACCCATCAAATACGGAACTAGAGGATGCATACCCGCAGTGGTAAATAACACAGTAGGATCATTTTCTGGAATCAGTGAAGCAGAAGGGATAATTTTATGCCCTTTGCTCTCAAAATATTTTAAAAACTTTTCACGTAGCTCTTGTGCAGTCATTATCAGTTATTTATTTGATAAATCCATCTTAAACATATCCTTAAAAAACATTTTCCAAAAAGTCGAATATGGATCAGTTTGTTTGACTTCAACTTTTACGCTCTCAACTTTTGTTTGTTCCGAAGACAATTCATTATTACCATACAATTTTAAATAAATTTCATAATAATTCTTGACCTTATGTACATAATTTCTGGTTTCTCCAGTAGGTAAATTATTTAATATTCCGAGTTTTATCCACCTATCAGCATTACCTGTGCCAGCATTATACCCTGCCAATGCAGCATCAAGATTTCCAGTATATTTAATCATTAAATCGCGAACATGAGCAGCACAAAAATCAATCGAGGTTTCGGGATCAAAAATATTATAATCAGGATAGCGACCCGTCTCTTTCGCCATGGTAGAAGCTGTAGTATCCATAAATTGTGCTAAGCCCTTTGCCCCAGCTTTAGACTTGGCGTTGGGATCAAAATTACTCTCCTGCCTTATTATAGCAGCCACCAAAGCAGGATCGACTTGATATTTTGCACTGTACTGGACTATCCAATCCTCGTATTTAAGTGGATATATCTCATCACCCAATATGCCTGGCAAAAAGAAGAAACCAATAACTAACAGCACTAATATCAGTCCTCCAGCTAAAAAGATATTTATTTTAGCTCTTTTAGTCATTGGTTTAATATTTTATTTAGTATTCAATGTTTTTATTATTCTTTTTTTTACTTTCTAATTTCTAATTGTACTTTTTTAATTTTCTATGGTACTCGGGGCGGGAATCGAACCCGCACGGCTCACGCCAAAGGATTTTAAGTCCTTCGTGTCTACCATTCCACCACCCGAGCATAAAACGATAATAATA